>JBGSQR010000466.1:0-2968 GCA_041737975.1 Geobacterales bacterium
CTGATCAGTTATCAGCTCGCGCGATATGTCTCGCGGCCTGTCGAAGCACTTAACGCTGCCATGAAAAATGTTGGTGAAGGGAATTTCAGCCCTGTTTCAGTTACAAATACAAACGACGAGTTCATGCTGCTTAATTTGCAGTTTAATGCCATGGTTTCAAGCATTAAGGCTCTCATCAATGAAAACCTTTCCAAAAAAATTGAAATTGAAAGTATGTACAAAGAACTTCAGACAAACTATGCTGCCACTGTCGAAGCTCTTGCTAACGCTATTGAAGCTAAGGATACGTATACAAAAGGCCATTGTGAGCGCGTAACCAGCTACTGCATGGATATCGGCCTTGCAATGAGAATCAACAGTAATGGGATACAGGACCTGAGATTCGCTGCTCTGCTTCATGATATCGGTAAAATAGGAGTTTCCGGGAAACTACTGAATAAAGAGGGGTCACTTACAAATGACGAACAGATTGTAATTGGCAAACATCCGGATATCGGATGCAATATATTGGAAGGTATTGATTTTCTCAAAAAGAGCAGAATGATTATTATGCAGCATCATGAGCGCCCTGATGGTTCCGGATACCCGCAGGGGCTTATCAATGATCAGATCCTGCTGGAAGCAAAAATACTCTCCGTGGCTGATGCTTTTGATGCCATGACCAGCCAGAGGCCATACAGAAAATCAGCCCTCCCTTTAGAGGAAGCTCTTTCCGAACTAAAAAAATATGCCGGTACCAATTTTGATGCTGCTGTAGTTGAGGCTGCAATACCAGTTTTCGCAGCAAGATTTCCTCAGTTGCATCCATATTCCTGAAAAATAAATCCCCCTGATTGCACCTGTTCTCAACCTTATATTTCATGCTTAATGAACACGGTACTGACTATGCCAAGTGCTATGACAACGCGATATACATTTATTCAATATTTTATCCAAATATAACTGGTCATATTATTTTTAGATGTTTAATTGCACCCAGAAAACATTACTAATTCAGGCAATATTCCGACTTTTTGCCATTTACTCAGCTCAGACTAACCGGAATATTGGAATTATTGCCAATAAAACCTACTGCCAGCCCGGCATGAGTTCCAGCGCTGCCGCTGGTGGTAACAACATGATCAAAGTTTATCCCCTGTTCAAAAGCCTGACTGAGGATCTCTTCAGCACAGGCAACATAACCTGTGGCCCCAATGGCATTCGACCCACCTCCCGGAATAATGTATGGCTTCCTACCGGCAACCTTGAGCTTTTCTGCTATAGCCTGCATCTTCTCCAGCATATTCGAACCACCCGCCACAACCGAGATGGAGTCTGCACCCAGGACATGAAACAAAAAATTATTTCCATTTCCAGTTGGCTTGTAACTGCCTGCCACACGTTCTTCCAGCAGCAAATGACACTGCATGCCTTCTTTTACTGCGGCAGACAGGGTCAAGCGGCACTGATTTGACTGGACAGCACCGCAGGTCACCAGCGTATCAGCACCCTGCAACAGGGCATCGGCCACAAGAAACTCCAGCTTACGAGTCTTGTTGCCGCCCGAAGTTAAACCGAGCAGGTCATCGCGCTTGACATAAATATTCGGCCCGCCAACCGCATTTGTAAATCGAGGTAAAAACTCTAATGATGTCTGGCCTGCTGTGTAGCGTCTTCTGGGAAACTTTGCCAAATTCATGTCTAGCTCCAATGATTAAGTATTTTTCCACAATTTATGTATTCTATCCGACAAGAAAGAATTATCTTATGTAACATTGTTTTATACTGCACACTATTGACAACAATCCGAATAAACATTTCATATGAATCTGTGGAGTTGAAATGCGGCCAAACTTCAATCAAATGTTAATTTTACCTATAATTATTAACTGTTTACTACTTACCCTTACTACATCCTGTCATAGACAGGTTGTACCTGCTGAAATAAAACTATCTCCCATTACAAACTCGGAAATCAAACCTGATAAAGCTATTCCACAGCGCGTCAGCTTTTATTCTATGGATCATGACAAACCGACTTTAATACAGGGACTCTATTTCAAACCCGAAAATACCGGCTCCAGGCGTTTGCCGGCGGTTATTGCCATGCATGGCTGCGGAGGTATGTACAGCAGTGCAAAATCAAAAAAAGAATCCTTATCTGTCCGCCACCAGCTAATGGCAGATCTGTTGGTTGCCGAAGGTTATGCTGTACTCTTTCCGGACAGCTTCCGATCACGCGGAACGGAAGAAATATGCACTATCGAAAACAAACAGAGAATTATCACACAAAAACAGCGACGCCTGGATGCTCAGGGGGCTCTGGCTTGGCTGCAGAGTCGCAACGACATTCTTCCGGATAAAATTGCCATACTTGGCTGGTCGCACGGTGCAAGTGCTGTTCTGGCAACTATCAATGCCAGACAACCGGCGGTTGAGACATGGAATTTCCGAACTCCGCCCACACCTTATTTCCGTGCCGGTGTAGCCTTTTATCCTGGCTGCAGGGATTCGCTGAACAGCAATACAGGCTATTCTTTGGCCGCTCCGCTTACCTTTTTCATCGGTGGAAGTGATGACTGGACAGCACCTGAACCATGTATTGAGTTGGCAAAGAATCTGAAAGCTGCAGGTGAGAATGTAACCATCACAGTTTATCCCGATGCCCAACATGGCTTTGACGGCCCTTCGTCTCAGCCGCGCAAACGACTGGAGGTGCCCAACGGAGTCAATCCGGGCAGAGGCGTGACTACAGCTTCCAACCCTGCAGCGCGGGCTGATGCTTACTCTAAATTAAAGATTTTTCTGCGTAAGCACCTTACGTACTGAATCTGCATACAAATCCTTGCAGGATAATACGCAAAGTGAGATATTCCCGATTGTTCTAAAACTCGTATCAAGGGGACAATTTCATGACTGATTCAGAGACGCTTCTGATTGCCAAAGGTAAAAAAGAAGTCAGCCTGCTGCCAAAGATGGCCAATCGTCA
>JBGSQR010000478.1:0-7361 GCA_041737975.1 Geobacterales bacterium
AAGTTGGTCTTGCTTTCGAAGATATGGCTGCAGGAAGAATCGATGGCGTTGTATGTGACGAACCGGTTGCCGCTCATTTTGCCCTCAAGAAAAAAGAATACAGCAACAAGTTCATGATTGTTGGCAAGTCCTTTACCAAAGAAGGCTATGGCATTGTTGTCAAAAAAGGCAACAAGGAACTGGTTGACGTGCTAAACAAAGGTATTGCCTCTGTCAAAAAGAAGAAACTTGACGTCAAGATGCACAAACAGTGGGTGAAGTAAGCTGACGAATATGTGCGCGGCTGACAACTTTTATTTCAGCCGCGCCAGTTCAAAGACCCACTATGACTGATAATACTACCTCTAATAAATCTATTGATGTCGGCGAAGGCGCCGCTATTCCTCATAAAAGCGATAGCGGGCTTTTTACTGCCTGGCGTATCGCTTTTTTCGGAGCAATTGGACTTTGTCTGTATCTGGCTTTTGGTAAGCCCGATTCATACATGGCGATCTTCAAATTCATTCCTGACGGCATTGTAGTCACCTTCAAAGTTACAATCGGCTCGATTCTGCTGGCAATCGTCTTCGGACTGATTGCCGGTCTGGGCAGAATCTCCACCAACCGGTTTATCAACGGACTGGCCTCACTCTATGTTGAGATCATCCGTGGCGTGCCTCTACTGGTTCAGCTTTTCTACATATACTACGCTCTGGGCCGTTTTGTTAAGCTTCCGGATATGTTCAGCGCAATTATCGCCATGGCCTTCTGCTATGGCGCCTATATGGCTGAAATTTTCCGCGCCGGCATCCAGTCCATACCCAAAGGGCAGATGGAAGCAGCACTATCACTTGGTATGTCTCGCAGTCAGGCCATGCGACAGGTAATTCTGCCGCAAGCCTTCAAAGTTGTATTACCTCCCATCGGCAATGAGTTTATTGCCCTGCTCAAGGATTCCTCACTGGTTTCAATTCTGGCCGTATCCGATTTGCTGCGTCGCGGACGTGAATATGCATCGGAAACGTTCAGTTATTTCGAAACCTATACGGTAATTGCCTTGATCTACCTGATCATGACACTCTTCTTTTCCAAACTGATCGGGATAATGGAGGAGCGACTAAATGACGGCAGATAGTCAGATCATGATTGATGTAAACCGGGTGTCCAAGTTTTTCGGCACCTTTCAGGCATTAAATGATGTTTCATTCACAGTCCGTGACGGTGAGAAAGTTGTCATCATCGGTCCCAGCGGTTCCGGAAAAAGTACCATCCTGCGCTCCATCAATAGGCTTGAAACCATTGACCGTGGCAAAATAACTGTTCATGGTATGGATGTATGTGATCCAAAGGTTGATATCTGCAAGGTCCGTGAAGAGGTTGGGATGGTTTTTCAGTCCTTTAATCTCTTTCCGCACAAGACCGTGCTGGAAAACCTAACTCTGGCCCAGACAGTTGTCCGCAAACGCAATAAAAGTGATGCCGAAGAAATCGCCATGGAGCTGCTGCGTAAGGTTGATATTTCAGAAAAGGCCTACGCCTACCCTGCCAAACTATCCGGCGGACAGCAGCAACGCGTAGCCATTGCCCGTTCACTGGCAATGAACCCTAAAGCGATCCTTTTCGATGAACCGACCTCGGCTCTTGATCCGGAAATGATCGGTGAAGTTCTGGATGTTATGAAAAACCTGGCCCGCGAGGGCATGACCATGATAGTTGTAACCCACGAGATGAATTTCGCCCGCGAAGTTGCCGACCGGGTAATTTTCATGGATCATGGTAAAATCGTCGAGGAAGGGACGCCGGAACACTTCTTCACCAATCCGACACATGATCGCGCCAAACTGTTTTTAAGTCAGATACTTTAATTTTTGCCTTATGGCAGAACTCCCATATGGGAGAGATTTATTCAATTGTGTTTCAACACACCAAGGAGGTAACAGCATGAAAAGTCGTAACGTATTGGCAGCCCTCACCGTCGTGGGCCTGGCAGCAGCAGCAACTCCGGCAATGGCGCTGGAGAATCAGTTTAGTGGTGCTTTTGTATCGTTTTATAGCCTTTCTAACTACAGCGCAAACGGTGTCTTAGCTAAAGATGCCCCAACACAGAACTATTTTGTTCAGCGCGCACGCCTTGGCTATACAGCCAAAGCCAGTGAAAATGCAAAACTCGTAACCAAGTTTGAACTTGATTACAACTATTACGGAAACAGCTCATATGTTTCATCAAGAGGTGGCGGTGCAGCTCTTGGTGCCGATTCAGTTAATATCGAAACAAAAAATATCTATCTTGATTTTAACCTGCCATCCAAAACAAATGTAAAAATCGGTATGCAACCTTATAATGACTCGTTCAAAGGTATCTTTTTTGATGCCGATATGGCTGGTATCCTGTTCACCCAGGAATACAAATCAGCCAGCGTATCAGCCGGTTTCTTCCGATTTGCTGACAGCGACGCAGCAAACATTGGCAAAAGCACACATGATATGGTTTCTCTGGACGGTAAGTATTCACTCAACAAGAATACTACGCTGGGTGCTGCTTACTACTATATTGCAGATGGCCGTGTTAGCGATGCCAAAGTTCACACAATCGGTCTTAACGGATCAACTTCAATCGGACCGGTAGCTCTGACCGGTTTTGCTGTTGCACAACTTGGCGATTATGATTCAACTAAGAAAGCCAAGGGTTATGCTTTGAATCTTGGTGCAAAAGTACCACTGGCTGGTGGCACTGTCCGTTCAGATCTTCTTTATGTCTCCGGCGGTAAAAATGCATTTTATGTTCCAGCATCTGACAATGGCGGCACAGAAGGTGGAGGTTTCTACGACAACGAAATGATCATCCTCAGCCGTGACAAGAATGCCACAACAATAGACAATGCTCTTGTCTATGATGTAAACAACAAAAATGAGGGCGTGTTCTTTGCTTCTGTCGGATATGATTACACCTTCACTCCAAAACTGTCGGGCAGTGCAAACCTTGGTATTGCTTCTGCAGCAAACAATGGAGCCACTAAAAACTTCATGGGTACTGAAATTAACCTTGAAGCAAACTACAAAGTCATTCCAGAGGTTACAGTCGGTATCAGAGCTGGCTATGTGTTCCTCGGCGATTATTTCAAACAGACACCTTCAGTTGATGACCCTTACGACATGAAAATAATTGCAAAGTATTCTTTCTAATTCGTCACAAACCGGGACATGTATTGTGCATGTCCCGGAACTTTACCGGCAGGGACGCCTGATATCCTGCAATGACGCAGCACTACGTTCCTGTTAAACATTAACAACAAGGAGGATTGTGCATGAAACTGAACAAACTGACTGTTTTTGCTTCGATTCTGGCTGTTTCTGCAGGGCTTTCACTGGCCGGCTGCAAAAAAGAAGAAGCCAAAAAACCGGCTGACGCCCCTAAGGCTGCCAGCACAACTGTAAAAATCGGTTTTATGGGTGCTCTTACCGGTGACGTTGCCATGTTCGGCAAGCCGACTCTGGAAGGTATGAAAATGGCTGCCGATGAAATCAACGCAGCTGGCGGCATCAACGGCAAGAAAATTGAAATCGTGGAAGCAGATAACCGTGGCGACAAGCAGGAAGGCGCTTCAGTTGCACAGAAACTGATCAGCCGCGATAACGTTGTTGCTATCCTGGGTGACCCGACTACAGGTATTTCCAAAGTTGTTGCACCGATCGCTCAGAAAGCAGGTGTAGTTCTTCTTTCTGCTGGCGCAACAGGCCCTGGCCTGGTTGAAGTTGGCGATTTCATCTTCCGTAACACTCTGCTGGACAGCGTTGCTATCCCGGCCGTTATTGACTACTTTGCCAATGACTTGAAATTCAAAAAAGTTGCCATTATCACTTCTGACAACAACGATTACAGTGTTGGCTTCTCCCAGACTTTCCGCGATGCTGCTAAAGGCAAAGGTATTGAAATAGTTTCTGACGAGAAAGTAAAAGACGGCGACAAAGACTTCAGTGCCCAGGTAACCAACATCAAAGCCAAGAAACCAGATGTTATCTTCTTCTCCGGTTACTATACAGAAGGCGCTCTGATCATGAAAGAAGCCCGCAAACAAGGCCTCAAAGCCAATATGTTTGGCGGTGATGGACTCTTCTCTCCTGAATTCATCAAGCTCGGCGGCAAAGCAGTTGAAGGCTCCATGTCGGCTCTCGGTTTCTCACCTGAGCAAGCAACAGCTGAAACAGCCAAGTTCATCGAAGCCTTCAAGAAGAAGTTTAATGGCGCTATGCCTGGCCTTTTCGACGCTCAGGGCTATGACGGCATCATGATGCTTGCTGACGCCATGAAACGCGCCAACAGCGATGATCCTAAGGTTTTCAAAACCGCTCTGGCTCAGACCAAAAACTTCAAGGGTGTTTCCGGTACAATCACTATCCGTGCTAACCGCGAGCCAATCAAGTCTCCTCTTGCTCTGCTGGCTGTTAAAGACGGCAAGTATGTGTTGAAAGCAAAAGTACCTGTCAAAATGGACTAAGCTGAAACAATTCGTTTTCGGTCGAGTCTGTTGAAATGAAAATGCCGTGTAACCTTATTTGGTTGCACGGCATTTTTTATGTAAGGATTTTATTTATTCCTTCTCCCTCTGGGAGAAGGTGGCCGAAGGCCGGATGAGGGGTGGTTTTGGCTTTAAATTAACTTCTGTCACCCTTCACCATAGCCCTATTCCTCATGGAGAGGCAACTTAAGGCAAAGACATCAAATTACTGCATCTTGTTAATAGAAATAATAGTTTTACCTTCTTTAAATAGACCTGCCGACTGAATAACTTCCAGCAACACAAATTCATTTACAGAAGCATCGTAAGCATAATCAGACAGATAGCTTGAAGTCATCCTTGTATGCCAAGCCTCAGTCAACATTGAACCACTCCATTTAAGACCAAATATTAAATGTTTATTATAAGAACGATTGATTCCAATACTGTATGATGTCCCATCATTTCTAGGAACTATGATTGTGCCATCTGACAGTGCAGTAATACGTTGTTCAAGAAAATTCCAATAATTTTTGTCACCTTTATTTCTCAATTGTGCAACTGAGTCATAATTGAAAAATGTTTCTGAGCCACCGAACTTATCACTACTTCTCCAGAGTTCAATATTTTCAGTATTATAAACTGTCAAATAGCCATTTTCACTCATAACAATTAATTTTTCGTTACCGACCTGATCAATAAAACGGCTAAAATTGAAGAGATTACCAGGCTTGGGAAGTGTCTTTGTATTGATTACTTCAAAACCACTACTATTTTTTTTCAATTCACCAATGCCAGCAACGTAGTCACCAGACCGACTTACTGCCTGAGCAAAAATTGTACGACTCTTGAAATCATTCCCGATTCCACGATAGAGCCATGGCTGATTATCAGATACCAACTCCATGCCATTATCAGACGGTCTATACACCTTAGAACTGACACTCTTGCGATCAATAATTGAAACGTAAATCTCCGGTACGCCGTCTCGGTCCAGATCGGCAGTGTCGATGGTAAGTACTTTGGCGGAAACCGGTATACTGATTTCAGCGATCTGTTTAAATTCCGCACCTTTTTTGAAATAGCGGAGAGTATTGGCGCCTGCTATAAAAATTTCCCGTTCACCGGTCGGCAGCGTGCGTCCCAAAGCAATGGCAGTATAAACTCCGGGCAACGGTTCGCTGGACCAGAATCCGGGTGTATTCCTACTTGGCATTTCGGATTTAACCACATAGTTATCTTCTGTCTTGACAGGCGGCGCATCGATTTTCGCTACTATTACTGGAGCAACAACAGGCACAGCAGTGACAGGTTTGACAGAAGAGGCAGGAGCAGTTACATGCTGAACAGTAGTAATTTCCCTGTCAAGTTTCTCAGCCAGGCGACTGAAAGCGGGAATCAAGTCATCCTGACTGCCACCCTGCTCAAAAACTTTAGTCATGGAATCTGACAGCAAGTTTTTAACAAGTACATCAATGCTGAATACCTTCCCAAAAACTGCATAATTACCAAATAATTGCAGCTCGGCTTTTTCCGGTTTATCAACAAGCTGAATTCTGTTCAGATTCAAACGCGAAGTCAATAAACTCTGCAGGGTGGTTTTCAGTTCATCTTTGTTAGATGCTCCGACAACATTGAATTCAGCTACATACGTCTTAACAGCAGCATTAGACAAATGCGGTGATGACAGCATAAGTAAAGCAAATAGTATCGACATCAGAATGGTGCGCATACGTACTCCTCCTCAAACAAATTTTCAACTTAACAAGTTATACCTAACCAGACTTGCATCCGTAAATGAAAAAGTTTACAGAAGCTAAAGTGTTGCTAATATTGGTTTTGCAAGCTGTCACAAATGATAAAAAATAGCAGATTAGCATTGACGTTAGCTTGTCCCAGGTGATAATATTTTTCGCTTTCAAACTTCAGTAGACTAGACCATGATCAAAAATTCCAATGCTGGGATAATTAAGGAGGCGTACGATGAAAAAGAGCTTTAGACTGGTAATGTCATTTCTGTTGTCTTCACTGATGCTGGCCTCAACAGCTTTTGCTGCTGAAGCCCCAAAAAAAGTTCTGATAGGGGTTTCCAAGATCGTTGCCCACCCTGCCCTTGACGCCGTTGTCAAAGGCATGCAGGACGAACTTGCCGCAGCTAAAATCAATGCCACTTACGATGTACAGAATGCCAATGGAGACATCAACGCCGCTGCTTCCATCGCCAATAAATTCAAATCCGAAAAAGTCACTGTTGCCGTCGGTGTAGCCACACCAACTGCACAAGCGCTTGTGAATACCCTTAAAGGCAGTACCCCGATCGTTTTTGCTGCTGTTACCGACCCTGTCAAGGCAGGTCTTGTGGCCTCCCTGAAAAAAGGCGACAAGAACGTCACAGGCGTTTCCGATATGACCCCTGTAAAAGAGCAGATTGAACTTCTGATGAAAATTAAGAAGATCAAAAAGCTTGGCCATATTTACACCAGTTCTGAAGAAAATGCTGTAGTACTGGCCGGTATTGTAAAACAGGTCTGTAAAGAGAAGGGAATAGAATTCATTGAAACAACCGTCTCCAAGTCAGCTGAGGTAAAGCAGGCAACACAGGCGATCATTGGCCGTGTAGATGCGCTCTACATCAGCACCGACAATACTGTTGTTTCCGCCATGAGCGCTGTTGCTGAAGTTGCCATGAAAGCCAAGAAACCGATCATGTCTGCTGACCCGAGTTCTGCAGAAAATTACCCGGTTCTTGCTGCCTGGGGCTTTGACTACTACAAAATGGGTAGAACTACCGGTAAAGTTGTTATTCAGATTCTGAAAGGCAAAAAACCGGAACAGATCCCTACTCAGTTTATGACCAAAGCCAGCGATGTGGATCTGCTGATCAAC
>JBGSQR010000539.1:0-7025 GCA_041737975.1 Geobacterales bacterium
GGATTCGTAGGAACCCGGCAGCCTGTTCATAAGCCTTGGCACCGAAACGAGGCACCTTAAGCAATTCTTTTCGGGAGTTGAATCTGCCATATTCATCTCTGAATTTGACAATCGATTTGGCCAAAGAGGTACCAACTCCGGAAACATAGGACAAAAGGGCCCATGAAGCGGTGTTCAGATCAACTCCAACGAAATTGACGCAAGACTCTACCACCGCATCAAGAGACTTTTTCAACATAGACTGATTTACATCATGCTGGTACTGTCCGACACCGATACTCTTCGGATCCACCTTAACCAGTTCACCCAGAGGGTCCTGTAGACGTCTGGCGATGGATATGGCTCCACGGACTGTCAGATCGAGCTCCGGGAATTCCTCGCGAGCTATTTCAGAAGCTGAATAGACACTGGCACCTGCCTCACTGACAGAAACAATGGTCAAGTGGATGCCGACACCAGACAGTGTTTCTTTGACAAAAAGCTCCATTTCACGCCCGGCGGTTCCATTTCCTATTGCAATCATTTCAACTGAATATTTTTCCACCTGGCGAAGAAGTTCTTTCCTTGCCTGAGGAAGTTGTGTTTCAGATACGTGTGGATAAATAGTTACATGTTCTTGAAATTTTCCCGTTGAGTCAACTACAGCCAACTTGGATCCTGTACGAAAGCCAGGATCAACACCCAGAACTATTTTTCCGCCAACAGGAGGTGCTAGAAGCAGGTTACGTAAGTTCTGGGCAAAAACAGTTATGGCGGCATCATCAGCCCGTTCTTTGGCATCAAGGCGTAATTCTACTTCTATGGAAGGGGCAATCAGACGTTTATAGGCGTCAAGGGCCACCTGTTCCAGAATGGTGATAAAAATACTATCCTTTATTATCAGACGGGATTTCAATCCGGCATGAATCTGATCCAGAGGTGCAAGAATTGAAAGATAAAGCACTTCTTCCTTTTCACCGCGCCGCATGGCCAGCATTCGATGGGAGGGAATTGCTTTGAGCGGTTCCTGAAAATCATAATACATCTCAAACTTGGTGACCTGATCCTTTTTATCGGCTGCCACCCTTGAGATAAATATGCCTTGATCGGAAGTCAGACGTCTGACCATGGCTCGCATTTCAGCATCATCAGAAAGCCTTTCAGCCAAAATATGCCCTGCCCCCTCAATTGCTGCCAAGGTATCTGGAACTTCCCTTTCTGCATTAACAAAAGGCAGAGCCACATTTTCCGGGGAGCCGGTTGTCAACTCCTGGGCAGAAATAATATCGGCCAGCGGTTCAAGTCCTCTCTCCCGCGCGATGGTGGCTTTAGTCCTTCTTTTAGGTTTGTAAGGCAAATACAGATCTTCGAGCTCAGTCTTTATACGAGTTTTTTCTATAGATTCTAGTAGTTCAGGGGTTAGTTTACCCTGCTCTTCTATTGTTTTTAAAATGGAGTAACGGCGTTCCTCAAGCTCACAAAAATAGCCAAGTTGTTCTTCTACCAGACGGATTTGAACTTCATCCAACTCACCTGTCCTCTCTTTACGGTAGCGGGCAATAAAGGGAACCGTAGCACCTTCTTGAAGTAATTCTATGCAGTTTTCTACCTGAAAACGCTTGAAGGAGGTTGATTCAATAATCCAGGATATTATTTTGTTTTGCTGATCGACACTTAACTTCATTGCATCTCCAAAAGCATAATAAATTAAAAGAGGCGGGATCGCTCCCGCCTCTCAGGTTTTCTGATCTGCATCTAAAAAATACTAGATGTCGTAGTAAAGAGCAAATTCAAGAGGAACCGGACGCATACGCACCGGATTAACTTCTGACTCCATCTTGTATTCAATCCATTTTTCGATAACATCCTGGGTGAATACATCGCCTTTGAGCAGGAATTCATGATCTTCCCGGAGATACTTAAGAGCGTCTTCCAGACTGCCTGGCGCAGAAGGAATGTCTCTCAGCTCTTCAGGAGAAAGTCCGTAGATATCTTTATCCAGTGGCTGACCAGGATCAATCTTGTTTTCAATGCCGTCAAGTCCTGCCATCAGCATGGCAGCAAAAGCAAGATAGCCGTTACAGGATGGGTCTGGAGTACGGTATTCGATACGCTTGCTCTTTGGATTGGTAGAGAGCATGGGAATACGGATGGCCGCAGAACGATTTCGGCTTGAATAGGCCATATTTACAGGCGCTTCAAAACCGGGTACCAATCGTTTGTAAGAGTTGGTTGTCGGGTTGGTGATGGCGCAAAGTGCCTTGGAATGCTTGATAATGCCACCAATATACCAGAGTGCGGTCTGTGAGAGTCCACCATATTTGTCACCGGCAAACAGGTTAACACCGTCTTTCCAGATAGACTGGTGGCAGTGCATACCGGAGCCATTGTCTCCATAAAGCGGCTTAGGCATGAAAGTTACGGTTTTACCGTTACGGTAGGCCACATTTTTGATGATATATTTGAACCATTGCAACTGGTCGGCCATATCAACAAGCGATGAAAAACGCATATCAATTTCTGCCTGCCCACCAGTGGCAACTTCATGATGCTGACACTCTACACGAATGCCGATTTTCTGCAGTTCAATCACCATTTCATTACGCAGGTCATTCTGGGAATCGGTTGGTGAACAAGGGAAATAACCTTCTTTGTGACGCGGTTTGTAACCAAGGTTGGGAAATTCTTCGCGACCGGTATTCCAGGTACCCTCTGAGGAATCAATAGAGTAAAAAGCCTGATTACAGCTCGAGTCATAACGAACGTCATCAAAAATAAAAAATTCTGCTTCAGGTCCAAAAAAGGCTGTATCACCAATACCGGTTGACTTAAGGTACATTTCGGCCTTTTTAGCAATATTACGAGGGTCACGGCTGTATGTTTCTTTTGTAATCGGGTCAAAAATGTCACAGATCAGAGAAAGTGTCGGGATAGCAACAAATGGATCCATTTTAGCGGTGGTTGCATCTGGAAGGATAATCATGTCTGATGCATGAATAGGCTGCCAACCGCGAATAGAAGAACCATCAAAACCCTTGCCCTCATCAAATGTATCTTCGCTGAACTCGGAGATCGGGGTGGATATATGCTGCCAAGTACCGATAAAATCCATGAACTTGAAATCAACCATCAGCGCGCCATTCTCTTTTGCAAAATCAACAACTTTTTTCGGGGTCATTAAGCTTCTCCTTTCCGGATTGTTTTAGTAATTATTAAAGTGCGTCCTCACCGGTCTCGCCGGTCCTGATCCTTATAACAGCTTCAACCGGAGTTACAAAAATCTTGCCATCACCGATACGGCCGGTTTTAGCTGTTTTTTCAATTGCCTCAAGAACTTTTTGTACAAGATCGTCAGCTACAATTATTTCCAATTTGATTTTTGGTATAAAATCAACAACATACTCAGCCCCGCGATATAATTCCGTATGACCTTTCTGGCGACCAAAACCTTTAACTTCACTGACAGTAATTCCCTGGATGCCGATCTCGTTCAGTGCTTCTTTAACCTCGTCCAGCTTGAATGGCTTAATTATGGCATCAATTTTCTTCAAATTATGTACCTCCTGACAGTAGGATTTATAAATTATATGTCTTGGTGTGCAAAAAGCAAGTAATAGAAAAAAGTCTAAAACACAATATCAGATTTCAGTTTAAACGATCAGATCCTTCAGTTGCTTGATTATTTCAACCTGTCTCTGATTTATAAAATAGGCAATCTGTTGCTGAGAACTTTTATCCGGCTGAAACTCAATAATACAATTATAGTTAGGGGCTGTGCCCGTCACACTTATAATTACTGCAGTCAAACTAACTTCAGTGATAACCTGATTCATTGGATTTGGAAGCTTGAGAAACAGGTTAAACTCCATACCTACAAGCAGATTAGTGGATGTCTGGATACCCAGAGCAGCTCCACCAAGTGAAATATCCTTGATAGCTCCGCCACCAATAATATCTCCATCAATCATCAATAAAGCGTCTGCTTTAATATCACCAAGCTCAACCCTGACAAACCGCCTCATGTTTGAAAGAATCTTTGCATAGGAAAACTTGCAGAGAATAACCCTTTTTTTAGATATATTTACATAAAATGCTTCTGCAAAAACATCCTCGCGAAACGGACTTTTGGGATTGGCATAGATCAGAGCTCTTCGCTGCATACTGATAACCTTGGCCTGGTAATCATGCACTTCAAATTCTGCCATTTCATTTTCTACACTTAATAGTTTGGCATCATATGAAACCGGAATTTCCTTATAATAACTTAGGATTGAGAATCTTTGGCCGATCATCCCTTTAAAAGCCTGGATAATAACCAGTGAATCCTCAACTTCGGTTCCTTTGATAATTTTATCAAAATATTTATCAAGCATACAGCGGCCCCAAGCTGATCGGAATTGCACTAATACTGCATTTGCTGTATATTCGACTCATCTGGAATATTTACCAGAAATACCACCTAACAACAAGTAATATATGGCTATCAAAATAGACTTCAAATACAGCATCGTTAATGCAGTTGATTTTGCAATCATATCACTCTTGACGGCTCTGATTTTATTTACTCAGCCTGAAATAGCCAGAAGTGATATCTATAGTTTTGTGACGATTGATGGAGTTGAAACCTTTACAGATGCCCCGTTAAACAAACAGGCCCGTGTTGTTATTAAAGACACCTCAAAGAAACATTCCAAATTCAGTGGCAAGAAACAAAAAACTGAGAAAGTGCATACGATTTCTCTTGATGAAATTGTTGAAAGAACGGTTCGTTCTGCCAATAACAGTGATAATGCTTCAATTGAACCGCAGTTGCCTCCGGTAGGAGGTCACATAACATCCGGAGTTGGTATTAGAGTCGATCCGATTGATGGTAAAATGCGCCATCACAACGGTGTTGACATTGCCATTCGTGAGGGAACTCCTGTTATGCCGGCCGCCGCCGGAGTTGTAGTTTATAGCGGTTTGAGATCAGGCTACGGCAATACGCTTTTGATTGAGCATAATAATGGCATGGTAACACTTTACGGTCATAACAGCCGTCTGCTTGTTTCTGCTGGTCAACACGTGGACAAAGATACAACCATTGCCTTATCTGGCAATACCGGAAGATCTACCGGACCACATCTGCATTTTGAAGCATGGCAGGCAGGAGTAAATGTCACTCCAGCGTTTATGCCCGGCAGTACAATGCAAATTTCCAAAACTCAAGTTGCCTCATATAAATCCAAATCCATTTTTCGAAAGGAAATTTTGGCAGATGGATCAATCCTCTTTACCAATACTCCTTCAACAATTCGCTAATGCTTGACCAGATCAACAAGTATTCAGATAAGTTGCTTGCTGACCGGTCTGTAAATCAATCGGAAATTGCATTTGCCGCACTTGATGACACCATAGTTTCATCCGGTGAAGCATTCAGGGCAAATCTTGCATCGGATGTCATCAACAGGCTGGGATGCCTCTCCCTTCTGGTTGCGGCCCCTTCCCTGCCATTTGCTGATTTTTTGCTTCGGAGAACAAAACCTGGCGAAAATCGAATTATTCCCAGAGATACTGAAACAAGAACATTCCTGCATGACATTCCAATTCTTAAAAAAACTGATTTCGGAAAAGATCTTTCTGAAAAAATAGCTGAATTGCTGAGTAGTCGCAAAGGTATAATAGTTGAAGGTATCGGTATTGTTGCCACTGGCTCACTAACTGTTGAGCAGGCATATATCAACTGGTCTTCCATTTTTCATTCAACTTTTATCAAATATCTTGAAGATGTTCTTGCAGATGGTTTTATATTGTCTGACGAGGCTGGCCAATTTGCCTGTTTTCGTACCCAATGGCTCAAGCAATTAACCTCAGAAAATCTCAAATTCAGAACAGGTCCGCTTAATCAAAAAATCGATATCCTGGATGAAATCTCCAGAGTTGGTGCCTATACAGTACAGCGTGGGCTGGTTGATTCTTTTTTCGGAAATATTTCCTGTCGCAATGGTGAGCTGGTATTTATCTCACAGACAGCTGCCAGTCTGGATGAACTAGCAGGCTGCATTGATCCTGTACCATTTTCAAACAGTTCCACTGTAGGAATAACTGCATCCAGTGAACTTGTGGCACACCAGCGTATCTACCAGAACAGTGATTGTCTGGCAATTTTACATGGTCATCCGCGATTTAGTGTGGTCATGAGCATGCTTTGCGAGGAACAGGCAACTTGTGAAGTAACCGACTGTTGGAGGGATTGCAGAAAAATCAGATATCTGGGTGGCACACCGGTTGTTGCAGGGGAGATCGGAGCTGGTGGTCTGGCTAAGAACGTACCGCCGGTAATAACTGAAAACGGCCGGGCAATTGTATATGGCCACGGCGTTTTCAGTATTGGTAAGCAAGATTTTAAAGAAGCTTTTCAAGGACTGGTTGATGTGGAAAACTGGTGTCGAAGCGAATATTTTCGCAGACTTGATCAGAAACTAGACTCTTAGTTTTTTAGCGACTTCAAACAAGGCAATACCGCCGGCTACTGAGGCATTTAGCGAACCTACCCCTCCAAATAGAGGGATCGACATCAGCATATCACACTGCTTGCGTACCAGTGGCCTGATCCCCTCCCCTTCTCCACCAACAACAATCACAACACTACCGGAAAATTCTATTGAATAAAGGGATTGTCCAGCTTCTCCAGCTAAACCATACACCCAGTAACCCGATTGTTTTAATGACTCAAGGGTCTGGGCAATATTTGTAACCTGCGCAACCGGAATGGTTTCCACAGCACCGGCTGAAGCTTTTTCGGCTGCGGAAGTAATGCCACAAGCCCGGTCCTTGGGAATAATAACACCATCTGCACCGGCACAGGCTGCTGTTCTGATCAGTGCGCCAAGATTATGAGGATCCTGAATACCATCCAAAATCAGAATAAAGCCACCATTTACCCGTTCAGAAGCTTTGGAAATGATATCCTTAAGATCAGAGTAAGGAAAAGGAGCCACTTTAAGGGCCATTCCCTGGTGATGTGAAGAGCCGCACATGCGTGTAAGGTCTTCACGCTCTTTCTT
>JBGSQR010000020.1:0-2091 GCA_041737975.1 Geobacterales bacterium
GGACCAAGCCCTGGAGCTGGATTGACATCGGACTTTTGAAGTGGTGTGCTACTTTGTTTGGCATGATTATCGGAGCATACCTGCACGATTTCGTAAAAGAGTATGTCTGGTACTTTTTACTGGCAGTCATTGTGCTGGCTATCAAGCCTACTGTTTCGTATTACAGGGAGTAGGATATTGCCAGGTTTCAGCCAACTAAAACGTAAATTAAATGGGCTGACTTTTCAGCCAGCCCACCCATAATTTAAAGATGCTTTTCGGTACTACTTTTTAACCAGTTCCACACGCCTGTTTTTAGCCCTTCCCTCTTCAGTTCCGTTATTGGCAATCGGCTTTGTTCTGCCAAACCCGGCTGCAGAAAGACGTGAAGCGTCAATGCCTCGTTCCACTAGCGCAGCGACTACCGAGGCGGCTCGCATCTCGGACAGACGCAGATTTCCAGCTGGGTCTCCGGTACTGTCCGTATGACCTTCTACCGTAATATTAAGAGTTGATTCTTCTTTCAGCATCTGGGCAATCTGGTCGATTATCTGGCGTGAGTCCGGCCTGATTACGGCCTTGCCGGTGTCGAAGTTGATATACAATGCCACCCTGCCTGCCATGTTGATAGTATCGATCATGGATGTCCTGATCACCCGCATATTTGCAGGAGCGACTTTATAGCCGCCTGATACGGTAACATAGCCTTTGTACATGTCGGACATGTCAGTAATTTTAGCCATGAACCAGCTGCTGGCACGGGCTGCGTCCTTGTGTTCAGGGGCCTTGTAAACTCCATCGTCTGATCTGGATTCTGAACAGATTACGACTGTACCGAGCCGGAGCTCACTCTTCTGGGCGATGCCAGTTTTCCAGTAGAACTTGGTCCAGACTTTGTTGCCGTCGATAACCTTGAAAAATTCACCTTCACTTTTTGTTTCAGCAGAAGGTGCGGTGACCATTTTGGCCAGAGTCACATAAATCCACTCATTGCCTTCCAATGGACGTTCTGAAATAAAATAGTCATTGGACTGGACAAAGTGGTCATCGTCCTCTGCAAATGCCGCTGTACAGCTAATCACAATCATTGCCAGAACAAGAAAAAATCTAAGAAGTTGCCTCATAACGCCTCCCGTCAGATTTGATTCTCAGAAATACTTACACCGCTTTAACCCAATGTCAAGCCGCCCTTTTGTGTCACAAAAAGATCAGCCTTCCCGTAGTCTGATTCCATCAACAGCCATCTCGACCAGCCTGTCCTTATAAAGCCCCCCAATAACCTTCTTGAACGCCTTTTTACTCAAACGCAGTATATCGGCAATCTCATCGGGTGAACTTTTATCAGTGAGAGGCAGGAAGCCGTTGTGCGCTTTCAATGCTACCATCACAATTTCACGATCAGCATCCGCGTCGCGGGCGCCGCCTTTCAGCAGTGTCACATCAATTTTACCATCTTCACGTATTTTCTTGATGTAACCGATCAACCTGTCGCCACAGACCGGATTTATATAAAGCTCGTCACGGAAAAGCAGACCGCCATAGGTGTCGTTAATTATTACTTTTGCACCCAAGTCGCTGAAGGCATAAATCAGCAGCTCAACCTCTTCCCCTTCTGACAAGGAAAAATCAGTCGGTTGAAGGAACTTTTCAAGTCGGGCCGAAGCGGCAATCCGCCCGCTACTGTGCAGATAAACCCTGACGAGGACTTTTTCTCCCCTGCGCAACGGAGCTGTCTGTTCACCAAAAGGAAGCAGCAGGTCTTTACCCAGGCCCCAGTCCAGAAACGTACCGACTGTCACATTGTCTTTGACACGCAGCGTGACAAAGTCTCCGACCATTGCCTTGGGCTGTTTGGTTGTGGCTGTCAGCTGATCTTCCGAATCAAGATAGATGAATACATCAAGCTCAGTCCCCGGTTCAACCCCTTTTGGGACCAGCCAGGCCGGCAGCAGGACATCGCCCTGGTCTGTTGATAGATATGCGCCTGCGGTGGTTATTCTGGCAATTTTAAGCGTATTGAGCTTGCCTATTTCAAGCATGAGTTATCTCGTTCTTTCGAATCTCTTTTATGATTCTAATAATTACTTGTTCTTCTTGTTCTTAGCTGCAAAG
>JBGSQR010000031.1:0-3616 GCA_041737975.1 Geobacterales bacterium
TATTATTCGGTCAATCCCAGCTATAACACCCTGCATGAGTTTAAAATGCTGCTGCGCTCTGCACACGCACGTGGCATCCGTGTAATTACCGAACTGGTGCTTAATCATACCTCTGACCAGCATCCCTGGTTTCAGAGAGCCCGGCGCGCAAAGCCGGGGTCCGTACAGCGTGATTATTACGTCTGGAGCGATACATCTGATAAATATCGGGAAGCACGCATCATCTTCCAGGATTTTGAAACATCAAACTGGACCTGGGATCCGGTGGCAAAGGCCTACTTCTGGCATCGATTTTACTCACACCAGCCGGATCTCAATTTCGATAATCCGAAAGTTCAGACAGAATTGCTCAAGGTGATTGATTTCTGGATGAATCTTGGCGTTGACGGTGTAAGGCTGGATGCCGTTCCATACCTGTTCGAGCGGGAAGGTACCAATTGCGAGAATCTTCCCGAGACGCATTCCTTCCTCAAAAAACTGCGCGCTCACATGGATAGTCTCTTCAAAAACCGGCTGATGCTTTCCGAAGCCAACCAATGGCCTGAAGATGCTGCCGCCTACTTCGGCGATGGGGACGAAAGTAACATGGCATTCCATTTTCCGCTCATGCCACGCATGTTCATGGCCATTGAGATGGAGGACCGCTTCCCGATTGTTGATATACTGGATCAGACCCCGGCAATACCGGAAGGATGTCAGTGGGCCATTTTTCTCCGTAATCATGACGAATTGACCCTGGAAATGGTTACGGACGAGGAGCGGGACTACATGTACCGGGTCTATGCCTCTGATCCGCGCGCACGCATCAATCTGGGCATACGTCGTCGACTGGCGCCGCTGATGGGTAATAACCGCCGCAAGATCGAGCTTATGAATATGCTGCTCTTTTCCCTGCCGGGTACGCCCATCATCTATTATGGCGACGAAATCGGCATGGGTGACAACTACTACCTGGGTGACCGTAACGGTGTCCGCACACCGATGCAGTGGAATCCGGACCGTAACGCCGGCTTCTCCACCGCCAGTCCGCAAAAGCTGTATCTTCCAACCATAATCGAACCGGAATACCACTATGAGTCGATCAACGTGGAGAACCAGGAGCGTAATCCATCGTCACTACTCTGGTGGATGCGCCGTACAATTGCCATGCGTAAACGCTTCAGGGCTTTTGGCTGCGGAAGCCTGGAAATGCTGCCTTCGGACAACCCGAAGGTTTTGACCTTTATCCGTCGTTATGAAGATGAAAAAGTACTGGTAATTATCAATCTCTCGCGCTTTTCCCAGGCCGTCAGTGTCGACCTGTCAAAATATGCGGGAATGACTCCTGAGGAAATGTTCAGTCGAAACCTTTTTCCTATCATTCAGGAAACTCGCTACAACTTCACCATGGGACAGTATGATTATTTCTGGTTTGCTCTGCGCAGCATCGAAGCACGAACCAAAACCAGCGATGAATGTTACAAGCTGAAGCTGAAGTCGGGGCAGTCATGGTGGGGAGTGCTAAAAGGTAAAACGGGAGAGCGTTTTTGCAGTACCGTTCTGAATGGCTATCTGCAGCGGGTATTCTGGTTCCGCGGCAAGGGTAGAATTATCAGCCAGATCAGTATCTTCGACAGTTGCCAAGTGAAACAGGACGATCAGGTGATTATACTTACACTGATCAAGGTCAATTACACCGACTGGGACCCTGAAATCTATCTGATTCCTCTGGCATGGTTTACTATTGAAAAACTTCAGTTGTTGACAGATCGTCATCCGCTGGCAAGCATAACAGGTTTAAATATTGGAGATGTGGAAGGTGTTTTGTGTGATGCCATTTATTTTGAGGAGCTGCGTGAACTGTTCTACGACATAATTAACCATCGCGCCAGAGTCAGCGGTAAAAACGGTTCTCAGCTGATCGGCATAAAGGGGGTCGGTCTGGCTAAAAACCCTCCACCCAGAACTGAACTGTTTCCCAGCCGTATCGCTACGGTAGAACAGAACAATACCAGTGTTCTCTATGGCGACCGAATGCTGTTTAAAATGTATCGCAAGCTTGAGTTTGGCATTAATCCCGAGCCTGAAATACTGCAGTTCCTTTCCGCCAAGAAGAAATACCGCAATTCACCTGTCTATGCAGGCAAGATCGAATATCATACTTCGAACGGAAAAACCTATGATCTGGGCGTTATGCAGGGTTTTGTCGCCTGCCACGGAGATGCCTGGCGCAATACACTGACCAGTCTTTCACAGTTTGTCGAGCATCTGCTTTCCAACAAGCATGATTTGCCACTGTTGCCAGAGCAATGCCCGACACTCCTGAATGTGGCAGACAGCGGGATACCTCCTCAATTCAGGGATCTGGTGCGCGGACTGCATCTTGAGATGGCCCTGCTGCTTGGTCGACGTACGGCGGAAATGCATCAGGCGCTGGCTTCCGGTTCCACTGATAACGAGTGGACACCAGAGGAGTTTTCTACGCTCTACCAGCGTTCGGTCTTTCAGTCCATGAGAGGCCATACCAGAAGGACTTTTCAGGCACTGAGCGCCATGCTGCCAAAACTTAGTGATGAGACACGACGCAGGGCAACTCAAATACTGACTGCTGAAAAAGAAGTTCTGAGTTGTTTGCGCAGCATCACCGGGAAGCGGTTATCTGCAATGAAAAGCAGGATTCATGGCGATCTGCATCTGGGGCAGGCATTGTTTACCGGTAAGGATTTTGTCTTCATTGATTTCGAAGGAGAGCCGTTTCACACCCTTGGTGAACGCCGTCTGAAGCGTTCTCCATTGAGAGATGTGGCTGGTATGATCTACTCTTTTCATTTTGCAGCCATGACTACACTGATTCATCATGGTGATGGAAATCCGGACGATATCCCACTGCTTACCCCCTGGCTGGAGGCATGGTATGTTTACGTCAGCGGTTCATATCTGAAGGCCTATTTGCAGACGATCAAAAACTCGAACCTGGTTCCTGCTGACAGGAATGAGATTGCTGTCATGTTGCGCTGTTTCCTGATCCAGAAAGTAATTCATGAAATTGGAGTTGAGTTGAGCAAGTCTTCCGATAAAGTCGACCTTCCGCTCAGATGTCTTGAAATGCTGCTTAGAGAGTGCAGGTGCTCATCAAAATAACTCAATACTACACAGAAATTTGCACGACTGAGTGTCGTTCCTTATGGAGCAATAAACCAAAAAAGGGGGGTAAATGAAAGTAGGATTATTGGGGTTTGGAAAAACCGGCAAGGCAGTTGCTTCTATTTTGCTGCAAAGTGAAGAGGTCCGTCTTCAGTGGGTATTGCGCAGGTCCCATACCCTGGAACATAGATCGGTTCCCGAATTTTTAGGAATATCCTCCCCAGAGCCGGGGTTCATTTATTCGACAGATGAATTCAATGCATCTGAATTGTTAAACCATCTTCCGGTTGACATAATCATTGATTTTTCCTCCGAAGATGGAATCGAATATTATGGCGAAGAGGCGGCAAACAGGGAAATATCAATCATAAGTGCCATTTCCAGCTACCCGCCGGAAAAAATAGCCTATCTCAAAAAGCTTGCCGAAAAGACCCGGGTCGTCTGGTCACCCAACATAACCATCGGTATCAATTTTCTTTTGATTGCTGCAAAA
>JBGSQR010000043.1:0-3000 GCA_041737975.1 Geobacterales bacterium
GTTTGCACTGTCTGCAATCTGGTTATGGGTGGCTTCTGCAAGCAGGGTGGTGTCAAGTTTTTCAATGTTTCCCAGGACTATATCAACTTCCGGCATCTTATCCAGTTCCGCAGGAGAAACCTGGGCATAGCAGCCGGTAGCAACAATCCTGGCGTCCTGATTCAAACGACGCGCACGGCGAATCAGCCTTCTGGTCTCGGCATCGCTTTTGGCTGTAACAGTGCAGGAGTTGACCACATAGATGTCGGCCTTTTCGGTAAAAGGGACAATGCTGTATCCGGCAGTTGTGAATTTCTCGATTATTGCAGCTGATTCAAATTGGTTGGTTTTGCAGCCTAGCGTGGCTATGGCGACTTTTTTCATTGTTAAGCAACCCTGTTTTACGAGATATGATTTGTTTACCATACGCCAAAGTCAGTTCATGACACAATACTTTCGTATTCAAAGCCGTGCTTTGATTGACTTTGCTACAGCTCTCTGTTAGTAGTAATTACCTAAATTATATCAAAAGGACTCTAATGGAAGACTTCATTTTTAAGCTTTCGATAATGCTGGTTCCAGGTTTGCTGGCAATTACCTGTCATGAGGTTTCTCATGGTTACATCGCCTGGCGTTTTGGCGATCCGACCGCAAAAATGCTGGGGCGTCTGACCTTAAACCCCATCAAACATCTCGATATTATCGGTACCATAATGGTTTTTGTAATTGGAATCGGGTGGGCCAAACCTGTCCCGGTTGTTTTTGAAAATCTCCGTCATCCCAAAAAAGACATGATCTGGGTTGCTGCGGCCGGTCCTATTACCAACCTGCTGCTGGCAACAATATCAGCTATACTGTTGCGTGGGCTGGTGACTTTCGGAAACCCTGCTGTGTCCGGTTCACCTTTGGCAATGGTTGTGGAACCTGTGGTTTTGATGCTTGCTTTTTCGGTTTATATTAATCTGTTGCTGGCAATTTTCAATATGTTTCCCATACCTCCTCTTGATGGTGGCCGTGTTCTGACAGGTCTGCTGCCAGACCGTCAAGCAGCTGCTTTGTCTCGTCTCGAACCATACGGTATGATGATCATCATTGTTCTTGTGTTTTTTACAAATATTTTTTCCTATGTCGTAGCCCCATTCCTCCAGTTTGGAATCCATCTGCTGGCTGGTCCACAGAGTAATCTGGTGCTTGGAGTGACCAGGCTTTTGATGCGTTGATCTTTTTGATTTTAATTACACATTACGTAAGAGCTTTTTTATAAGGAGTTTGTCAGCATGAAGCAACGAGTTGTCAGTGGCATGAGACCAACCGGTCGTTTACATCTGGGTCATTTTCATGGTGTTCTGGAAAACTGGGTCCGTATTCAGGAGTCGTTTGATTGTTATTTTTTTGTTGCTGACTGGCATTCCCTGACAACCGAATATGCTGATACAGCCGGTATCAAAGACAGTACTCAGGAGATGGTGCTGGACTGGATAGCTTTTGGACTTGATCCTGAAAAATCCATAGTTTTTCAGCAGAGCCTGGTGCCGCATCACGCCGAACTGAACCTGATTCTGTCCATGATTACACCGGTTTCCTGGCTGGAGCGTAATCCCACTTTCAAGGAAATGCTGGACAATATTGAACAGCGCGATCTGTCCACCTTTGGATTCCTGGGGTATCCGGTACTGATGGCTGCCGATATCATTCTTTACAAGGCAACCCGCGTGCCGGTCGGGCATGATCAGCTGCCACATCTGGAAATTACACGTGAAATTGCCCGTCGTTTCAACCACCTTTATGGAAACGTATTCCCGGAGCCGGAGGCCTTGCTGACTGAAACTCCCAAGCTGCTAGGCCTGGACGGACGCAAGATGAGTAAGTCTTACAACAACTCGATTTACCTGTCCGATACTGCAGAGGAAACAGACAAAAAAATCAAGTCCATGATGACCGACCCTGCCCGCGTCAGAAGAAATGATGCAGGTGATCCGGAAATCTGTGTGGCATTCAATCTGCACCGGATTTATGTGTCAAAGGAAAAGCAGGAAGAAATTATTCCGGCCTGTCGTAATGCATCCATTGGTTGCGTTGACTGCAAGCGAATCCTGATTGAATGCATGAATCAGCGTTTGGCACCATACCGTGCCAAACGTGTTGAACTGGCGTCCAACCCCGGTTTTGTTAGGGAGCTGCTACAGAGCGGCAGTGCCAAAGCATCTGTCATGTCAGATTCAGTAATGCAGGAAGTGCGCGAAGCGCTTAAATTGTAAATATTTCAAGAAATGACTCAATAAAAGACTTGCTCACGCGACGGCTCAACGACGCAACGAAATGCTTTAAGCTATAAAGGCTTTGATTTTACGTCGCGTCGTTGCGCCGTTGCGTGAAATAAAATGTTTTAATCCCAGCTTATATGATTTTGGAGAATGGTTAAGATGAGCCAGGTGCGCGAAGAAAATCTCAGTCTGCTGGATGGCTTTTATGATGTGTACAATGTACATCTGGAAGCATTTGAAGGACCGCTTGATCTTTTGCTGCATCTGATCAGGAAAAATGAACTGGATATTCGTGATATACCGATTGCGGTAATCACCAGGCAATATCTGGATTACATCAAGTTGATGAAAGACCTTAATCTGGAGCTGGCCGGCGATTTTCTGCTGATGGCTTCGACCCTTCTGCATATCAAGTCGCGCATGCTGCTGCCGGTGGAGGAGCAGGAAGAGGGCGAGGCAGAGGAGATTGACCCCAGGGCGGAACTGGTTCAGCGGTTGCTGGAGTATCAGCAGTACAAAGAAGCCGGCATGGTCATCGGGGCTCGCGCCCTGCTTGGCCGCGAAGTTTTTGTAAGACCTTTAATAGAAAGTAGTACGATGGATTCCAGGCAGGATGATGGTCCTCTTGAGCTGGAGCTTTTTGATCTAGTTGATGCATTTCGGGAATTGCTGGCCAGAATTCCGGTAGAAACTTTTCATGATGTTGAGGCAGCAGAAACTTTCAGTATTGCCGATAGTATCAATGAAATTCTTTCAC
>JBGSQR010000058.1:0-3002 GCA_041737975.1 Geobacterales bacterium
TGGGGACTGGGAAAGTCAAAAGCTAAAATGCTTTTTCCAGTCCCCAGTCCCTAGTCACTAGTTCCCGTTTTTCTCCATCATTTCTACGAACCTCTGAAACAGATACTGCGAATCATGCGGTCCGGGCGAGGCCTCAGGATGATGCTGAACCGAGAAAATCGGCAGTGTGCAATGGTGGATGCCCTCAACAGTCTGGTCATTCAGGTTTTCATGGCCAAGACAGGCATCATTCCCAAGCGAATCCAGATCAACGGCAAAACCGTGATTTTGGGAGGTAATCTCAACCTTGCGGGTCGACATATCCATGACCGGCAAATTAGAGCCATGATTGCCAAATGGCAGTTTCATGGTTTTTCCACCCAGTGCCAATCCCAACAACTGGTGTCCCAAACAGATACCGAAAATCGGCTTTTTACCGATCAGTTTGCGTATTTCTGCCTGTACACCAACAAGTGGTTCCGGGTCTCCCGGGCCGTTGCTCAGAAAGATACCGTCCGGATTCATTGCCAGGGCTTCCTCGGCAGGAAAATTGGCAGGGACGACAGTAACATCACAACCGGCATCAACCAGGCAGCGTAAAATGTTATATTTTATACCAAAGTCATAGGCCACAACCTTGTATTTAAGAGCAGCAGGATCAACCTCTGGATAACCCGTTTCCAGGTCCCAGACACCTTCAGTCCAATGGTAGGGTTTCTCGCAGGAAACACCACTGGCAAGATCAAGTCCTGCCATGCTGGGGATAGCGCGCGCCTTGGCTACCAGGCTGGCATGATCCATATCAGTAGTGGATATGATCCCGTTTTGCGCACCTTTGTCTCTCAGATGGCGAGTCAGCGCACGTGTATCAATGCCCTGGATTCCCACAACTCCGTTTTCTTTCAGATAGGTATCCAGGCTCATAGTGGCTCGCCAGTTGGAGTAGCACTCCTGATATTCCTTGACAATAAAGCCCGACAGAAACAGTCCGCGACTTTCAATATCCTCAGGGTTGATACCGGTGTTACCGATCTGGGTATAGGTCATTGTGACCATCTGTCCCTTATAGGATGGATCGGTCAGGACCTCCTGATACCCGGACATGGCGGTATTGAAAACCACCTCTCCACATGCTTCTCCACCAGCGCCGAATGATTTTCCTTCAAAAATGCGCCCGTCTGCGAGTGCTAATATTGCTTTCATAATATAGTTACTCCAAAATAGATTTTATGCTCTTGAATAAACAATCTTACCGGCCAGTATTGTCTGACTGGCGGCACCCTTCATCTTCTGACCCAGCCAGGGTGAGTTTTTCGACTTGCTGGCCAGCGTTTCTTCCGTAACAACCCACTCAAATTCAGGGTTAATAATAGTGATATCGGCAACTGCACCAACCTGTAGAGTGCCGCGATTTATTCCAAGAATTTTTGAAGGGTTTAGAGACATGGTTTCAATCAACTGACCCAACTCCATAACCCCTTCTGCCACCAATCCCAGAGAAAGTGGCAGAGAAGTTTCCAAACCGATAATACCGTTCATCGCCTCATTGAACTCCACGTCTTTTTCATCAATGTGATGCGGCGCATGATCCGTGGCGATGGCGTCGATAGTACCATCTTTCAGACCTTCCTTGATTGCTGCCACATCTGTTGCTTCGCGCAGAGGAGGATTCATTTTAGCGTTGGTATTATAGCCGCGTATGGCGTCATCTGTCAGCGTAAAATAGTGCGGGGCGGTTTCACAGGTAACTCTGACACCGCGCTCCTTAGCATCTCGAATGATTCGTACCGCTCCGGCAGTTGAGACATGGGCAATATGAATCGGTGAATTGGTATATTCTGCCAGCATGATATCACGGGCTGTGGCAATATCTTCCGCAATTCGCGGTATGCCCTTCAAACCCAGTTCAGTCGAGGTGTAACCCTCGTTCATTGTTCCTTCGCCAACCAGGGCAAGCTCTTCCGAATGGGTAATCACCATGATACCCATGCCACGGGCGTACTCCAGGGCTCGACGCATCAGTTCAGGATTGTTGACCGGTTTACCGTCGTCCGAAACTGCCACACAGCCAGCCTCTTTAAGTTCTCCCATTTCAGCCAACCGGTCACCGGCCAGACCACATGTAATTGATCCAACCGGAAACACATTGCAGAAACCTTCACTCTTGGCCTTGTTAATAATGTAACTGGCCACGGTTTTGTTATCAATAACCGGTTTGGTATTTGGCATGCAAGCTATAGAGGTAAAACCACCTGCTGCCGCCGCCCTGGTTCCGCTGACAATATCTTCTTTATATTCCAGACCCGGGTCACGCAGATGCACATGCATGTCCACCAGACCGGGCACGACATACTTTCCGGCTGCATCAATAACTTCGGCTCCTGCAGGGACATTCAATCCCTTGCCGATCTCCTTGACCAACCCGTTCTCCACAAGAATATCAAGTGTATCATCAAGTTCCTGTGAAGGGTCAATTACTCTGCCATTTTCTATTAGTAAAAACATAGTCACCTCATGCATGAATAAATATAAGTGCCAGAACGCTCAATTTTGTGCAAGGTCAAGGAAGATGAGCGTTTCTGAGGAGGCGTAGCAGCGCTACGTCGCACGATGAAACGAGAAGTCTGACGCCGAGATTGCGCAAAAGTGTGCGTTCCTTATTCGAGTTCGCCGCCGCAGACGTGGTATAGCATCGACATCCTCACCGCCACACCGTTCTCAACCTGATTCAGCACATGCGACTGCTTGCCATCAACAACATAACTGGACATCTCAACCCCGCGATTGATCGGCCCGGGATGCATTACCATGGCATCAGGCTTGGCAAATTTCAGATTTTCAGGATTCAAGCCAAAAAAACGGGCATATTCTCTTGCATTTGGCATCAGGGTTTTACCCTGGCGCTCCTGTTGAATACGCAACATCATCACAACATCGGCATCCTGAATCGCTTCCTTCAGGTTGGCACAGACGGTGACATTGCCGAGTCTTTCTATTCCAGGCGGCATCATGGTTGGTGGCCC
>JBGSQR010000073.1:0-11864 GCA_041737975.1 Geobacterales bacterium
GTGGCTGTTGCTGTAAGTGGCACTTGTCTGAAAACTGGTGTTTTCAGTCAGCCCGATTCCTGTTGCAAGGCTGATGCTGGTAATTTCAGATGTAGCCCCCTGCCCGGAAGAGTTGGAAACATCGCGACTCAAATTCAGCGAACCGAAGGTTTTTTCTCCCGTATATGTCAAACCTGCCGAACCTACAAAACCTTTGCTATCGCTATTAAATTCGCTTTTGGTTTGAGTTGCTGCGTTAGTAACGGTAGTGGTTGAAGTGGTATATCGACCACCGGCAGAAAGATTCAGTCGGGTTTTTTCGTTGATACCTTTATCCAGCACTAACCTGATTGAGCCATTATCATTTGTTGAATCACTGTAAAGTCCTCTGCTCAGATTTGTAGTCAAACTGGCTTTAAGCATCGGCAGTACACTTTCCATGTCTCGTGTTGCTGAAAGCTGGGCACTGTGGGCACGATAACTGGTTAATGTCGGGTCGTCGTAGTTTGTATCCGAATAGGAGTAGCTGGCAGAGGCGGAAGTCTTTTCTGTGACGCTCCTTCTATAACTTACGGAATACTGGGTCATGACCGTTTCAGAACTCGCTGGAATGCCGGATTCCTGGTTGATGTTGTCAAGTCTGCTGTTTCTGGAATAACTGGCATTCAGTCCCAGGTCATCCCGCAGTGTCAGTTTTCTATTCATATTTGCCTGATACTGATAGTCCAGTGAATCAATACCGGTTTGCTGATAAGTATGCCACTTCAGGTTGGCAAGCAGTTCCAGATTGGTTCTTTCCGTATTTCTGCTCAGGCGGATACCTGGTATCAGTGCCGT
The DNA here is from genome assembly GCA_041737975.1 of Geobacterales bacterium. Classification (GTDB taxonomy): domain Bacteria; phylum Desulfobacterota; class Desulfuromonadia; order Geobacterales; family Pseudopelobacteraceae; genus JBGSQR01. The sequence continues at coordinate 817 of JBGSQR010000073.1, forward strand.
GATGTAATCTCCCTTTTTTCCGTTAGCAACAAGGTAGATGTTGTCATTGTATTCTTCCCTGATTTCCAGAGACGGTACAAATATCCTCTCAGCTGCCTCTGCAGCCGAAGCTGCAGTCAAAACAGATATAATTACATTCAATGCGGCAACAGACTTTATTTTAAGCCTGAATGAGATATGCCGCTCCAGTTTTGTGATGCTGTTTCTATATGTACTTTGCATTACGGAACAACTATCACGTCACCACGTTTCAGAATAATATTGTCATTAAGCTGTTCACCGTTTGTTACCTGGCTGTACCGGAATGAATAGACAATAGTGCGCCCTTTCTCCTGGCGAAAAATTTTGATGTCATCTTTTTCTGCGTAAGGGTTAAGGCCTCCCGCAATCGCCAGGGCCTGCAATACGGTTGTTTCCGCAGAAAGCATCTGCCGTCCCGGGCTGTTGACCTTGCCGATCAGGTAGATCAGCATGCTGTTGGACTGCCTGACTTCCACTGTAATATCGGCATCTATTACATAGTCAGAAAGTTTCTCTTTGAATTCATTGCGCAACTGGGCAATTGTTTTACCACCAGCCACGATCTCTCCAAGCAGTGGATAATGAATCTTGCCGTCATGCAGGACAACTACGGTTCTGGTTAGTGAGTCATCGCGCCATACGGAGATGCCCAGTTGATCCCCCGGTCCTACAACATAGGCCTGATTGCTGACAGTTTCTGGGTGTTTGATCTCAACGGGAGGAATTACAGGCCTGTTGTCACTGACACCGATCATTGATGTGAAGTTACGCCATGTTGAAGAGGAGGCAACACGTTTAGGCTGATTATCTTTACTACTGTCTTTGGATACACTTTCTTTGATGACACTATTCTTGGGGATACTGTCTATGGCAATGCTGTCTTTTACAATGCTGTCTTTGGCAGTGTTGTCTTTGACAATGCTTTCTCTGGCATTGCTGTTTTGGACAATGTTTTCTTTTGTAGTGCTGTCTATGGCGACACTGTCTTTGACAATGCTTTCTCTGGCATTGCTGTCTTGGACAATGTTTTCTTTGGGAATACTGTCTATGGCAATGCTCTCTTTGATGACACTTTCCTTGGGGATACTGTCTTTTGCAATGCTCTCTTGGACAATACTGTACTTAGTGTCACTACCTGTGTCTACACTGTCCGCACTCCTGGTGTAGTTGGTACTATTGTCAAAAATGCCTATCTCGTCCGTTTCATCAATTATCGGCGGCACATCATCGGCCATTGAAACACCGGATGAAATCAGCACCAATGCAGTAACAACAATAAATGAACCCAGTGAAGTCAAAAACGGCTTGAACATGTTTTCTCTCAATCATCCGTAAAATATATTTTGTTCTGATATTTAAATTCTGTTGAAGTACTATGTAGTGCAAATCAAGATTACTTAATAACACTCTATTGTTACAGCCATGTGGCAGTTGAATAAAACTTAGATAAATTAATCTGTTTCCGTCCAAAAAAATCGCACGGAAACAGATTAATTATATTGGTTAGAGACTTTTGAGTGTTTGTTCAGCTTCTTCTTTTCCAAAAAAACGCTCTTTGCTGGCTAGTGATTTTTTCAGCGATTCTTTGGCTTCGGCTGTTTTTCCGGCTTTCAGTTGGGCCATTCCCAGATGGTAGTTGAACACTGAATTGTTAGGAGAAGCGACCTGGATTTTACTTATCAACTCCATAGCCTGCTTGAAATCGCCTTTTTTGTAGTGTATCCAACCGATGGTGTCTGTAATGGACGGTTCATCCGGGTTCATTGTTTTGGCTTTCTTCGCAAGGCTCAATGCCCGGTCAAGATCATTGGCATTTCGGCTGCTCTCACCAATTATGAAAGCCAGATCGTTGGCCACACGCCATGAATTGGGGTTGCGTTTGTAGGCTTGCTCCAATTCGGCAGCCGCCTTGGAAAGCTGGCCTTGTACAATGTATAGTTCACTCAGTTTTACATACCCGGCAGGAACATCAGGGGCCTTGCGCTTGATTTCGTTAAACTGCGCTTCAGCACGTTTTAGATCTCCTGCACGGGCATACATATCGCCCAGATCACTATATATTTCCAGGTCCTTGGGGTTTTTGGCCAGCATTTTTCTCAGAATTTCTTCAGCCTGTTTAAGATCATTCTGGGCAGCCAGTACACGGGAGAGGCTACGTAGCAGTTCACGGGATTCCGGGTCCGCCTTGACGGCATTTTTTAATACATCCAGAGCCAGAGGCGCTTCCTTGCTTAACAGGTGCGCCTCTGCCAGCTTGATCTGCCCGGTGGCAAACTTGGGATTCTCAGTTGTCACAGCTCTGAACTCGGCAACGGCTTTGGGACCATCACCTTTTTGCAGATAGATGCTCCCTTTTGTGAAGTGTGCATCTATGTTTTTAGGACTCTCTTTGATAACTTCGTCGGCATATTTCTCCGCTGTTGCCAGATCTTTTCGGACAAGATAAATCTTTGCCAGGGTAGTATTAATCTGAACCAGGTCCGGTTTGGAAAGGTTATTGCCTTTTGACATGGCAGCTTTGAGAGTCTCAATTGCCAGGTCAACCCTGTTAGTATTTGCGTACAGCTCACTCAGGGCAAACTTGAGTTTGAAGTTTTTCTCAATAGCTGCAATACCTTCCTTCAGTTGGGCTTCGCCATCTTCCATGATTCCTTTTGTTATATAGAATCCGGCAACAAGCAGACGCAAATCCTGATCCTGCGGTGAAGAAGCAATCAGTTCCTTTAATACTGTCTTTGATTTATCCGGTTGCTTGGTTTCCCAATACAATTGTGCCAGAGCTATGCCATGCTTATGTTCTTTTGGCTCCACAACCATCATCTGCCGCATGAATTTTGCTGCATCATCAACCTTGCCCTGGCGTAATTTCAGGTCAGCCAGCGACATGAGGATGTTTACCGATTTGGGATTTGCTGCGGTACCTTTCAGCAATGCCTCCTCGGCTCCGTTAGCGTTATTGTTTTGCAAGTGGGCCGAGGCCAGCAACAGGTAGGCATCGGCATCTGTAATACCGCTGGCAATTGCTGCCTCCAGGTATTGGATGGCGGTGCTGATCTGCTTCTTTGCCACATAAACGGCACCTTTGAGAAGTGTCCCATCTTTATGTTTGGCATTTTTCTTCAGGATCAGTTCGGCTTTTTCCAGGGACTTGTCAATTTCACCGGCACCAAGCAAAAGTTTGCCGATCTGGTACTGTGCATCCAGATCTTCAGGATTCAGTTCAACAGTTTTCAATAGCAGTCCGTAAGCCGCTTTCAGTTTGCCTTCCTTGATCTCGATCATGGCCAGCATGCGGTAGGCATCGGCATACTTGGGGTCAATCTGGATGGCATTTTTAAATTCAAGCCTGGCTTTGGCAAAGTCGGCTTTTTCATAAAGCGTGCTGCCTTTTTTAAAAAACTTTGCTTTCTTTGCCTCAGGCCCGCTACAGGCAGTTACTAAAAATGTGATTGCGACCATCAGAAACAAGCGCGTCGATCTTTTTGACATGGTAATAATCCCCTGTTTTTTTATTTGTAAGCCATGACCAGAAGCATGGCTACGGTGGAACCTGCAATTAGATGGTCTTTGTTTCGCAACTCGGACAGCAGGACTTCAAAGCAGAAATAGAGCATGATGATTTTTGCCGCAACCAGCCCGTACTGGTATTCCAGCAACAGATTGTTGGGCAGATTCGGTACGGCAACGGCAATAATTATGATCAGAAAATCCATGGGTGAGCTTCGGAAACGGTTTGATCGTCGGGAAAATTTGGAGATGATCAGAATTAAAACAGCAAAAAGCCCGTACAGAGTGTTAAAACCGCTGCGAAATATCCCCTCAAGCAGATGATCCGCTCTGGTTTCACTTAGATAAACAGCAAACGGAATCAGTAGGTAGAGCGTTACCCTGATAGAAGTATTCAGCCATTTTCTCGCATAAACCCAGCAGAAAACGATTACTGCTGCCAGTGCCAGGGCAGCAATATCCAGGTTCATGGGTAAGGATTTAGCCATCAGGCAGGTGGAAATCAACAGTAGCGGCACGCCGTAGACAAAAGCCGGGAAAGCCCTTTTGATCAACGTTCCGTTCCGTTTTATCATCCTGATGCGGGCGGTAAAGGATATGTTCAGGTATTTGAACTGCGTGGTTCGCCAGTTGTTTCTTCTGGCCCGGTCAAAAAAATAAAGTATCAAACCGGAAAATAGTACATAGACGCCCAACAACATCCAGTCCGGATAATAACGGAAGACAATGGCGGAAATGATCAGGACTGTCTGGAAAAAGTAAATGGCGACCACAGACTCGGAATGGTGCATTCCAAGCCCCAGCAGGTGATGATGGAAATGATTTTTGTCAGCTGAAAAAGGTGATCTACCCTGCGTTATCCTTGAAACCATTACTGTCAGAGTATCCAGAATCGGGAACCCCAATAGTAAAAGTGGCATTACCTGACTCAGAACTTGGGTGTTCTGGGACAGAGAGATGGAAAGTGTCGCCGCTGAAAAGCCGAGAAACTGGCTTCCGGCGTCTCCCATGAAGATGGTTGCCGGATGGGTATTGAACTTGAGAAATCCGAAAAGTGAGCCGGCCAGCGCCAGAGAAATCAGGCCGATCGTGCTCTGACCTTCCAGGTATGAGATATAAGCTAATGCCGAGAAGATAAGGATGCAGATTCCTCCGGCCAGTCCGTCGAGTCCGTCGGAAAGGTTGATGGCATTGGTTGCACCAACAATAGCGAGCAGAGTCAGAATCAGGGAGGCCCATGGGGGCAGAACGTTGAAAGGTTCCGGCAGCAGCATGCCAAGCGAACTGATTTGTACATCACCGGCGTAGAAGACGATCAGGGCGGCAATAATCTGGCCGGCAAACTTGATTTTAGGGGAAAGGTCCCTGATGTCATCCAGAGCGCCAAAAATAATAATTACAAGAGACGCCGCCAGATAAGCGAACAGGAACCGTTCGTTCTGAAGCCAGTAAATGATTGGCCCGAATACGCCGATGGCCATGGCTATGCCGCCGATGCGCGGCACGGCACCGGTATGAACCTTTCGTTCACCAGGCAGATCTACGGCAATATTGTAATGTTTGGCCGCCATACTGAGCACAGGTATGGTGGAAATGGTTATCAGTACAGCCAACAGCAACGTTGATAGAAAGATCATTTCAAAGTTTTTCCCGGTATGAATGTGTCCAGTACGGGGACAGCCTGTTTTACAAATGACTGTAGTCTTGCCTCTGCGTCGGCAGGTTTTTCAGATGAAGTTACCGGCGTAATAACACGAACCAGCGCCCCATCCGATCTCTGCTGGGTAATTGAATCCCAGAAGACAAAAAACTTCAGGACCAGCACATTGGACAGGATTCTGCCTCGTTGTGGAAACCAGTAATAGATCAGTTGACGTTGCCCGTTTTTTTCCATGAAGGCACGATTCACAGGAATGCTGCGCCCCTCACCGACAGGGATTTTAACAATGCCTGACTCCTCAAACGTCCATCCATTGCCCGGTAGACAGGTGGCAGGTGTGTGTATGGACTTGCCTTTAGTCTGACTGGCATACCAGGCGGTGTATAAATTAACGGCTCTGCCGTTTTCATTTACATAATCCACGATTACATAATCACTCAGTTTCAGGGTGTCCAGCGAGGCTTGATCCATGGGGGAACTTTTCCCATTCCATGTGCCCATAGAGACAGGGAAGTCAGAAAGTGGCTTCCAGATGGGTGTTTTACCTTTGAAGTTGATGCTGTTGGTGGCAATCAGGGTTGCTGCCAGCAGGCAAAATGGAATAACTAGACGCGAAGTTGAATTTATTTCTGTTACTGTGTTGTTGAAAGAAGCGGCAGGCGTATTTTCTGTTTTTGCTGGTTTGTCAGGAAACAGTTTTGATAAAATCCAGACTTCCAGAAGAAGAAGGCCGAGACTGAACATGAATATGAACCAGCCGGAAAAGTCGTGAAAGAATCCCTCAGCAACCGCTGCGCCAAAAAACTGGTATAGAAAACCGACCAGGGCAATGCGTAGGCCATTGGTAATCACTGAAATTGGAATGGCAGAAACAACCAGGAACAGGCGTTTCCAGAGAGCAGATTTATAATAGTAGGCAACCAGTACGGAAATAATAAGCAGCGGGACAAGGAAGCGAATACCGCTGCATGCATCCACAACCTGAAGCTTGGTAAAGCCCAGGTCAATCATGTTTCCTTCTCTGTAGGCGGTCATTCCCATCATATGAAGCATGGCAACGCCCAGTTGCGAAGAAATCAATTTAAGTTTGATAGTCAGGTAAGTATTGATGAAATTTGGCAGCGGAAACATGGTAAGTGAGAACAGGACAGGAAAGATAACTATTTTTAATTTATTCCACCCGAGATCGAACCAGAACAGGGAAACAGTAACCAGCCATAAAGACAGGTATAGTGTGAAAAACTCGCCAGCCAGTTCTCCCAGCCAGAAAAGGAATATTCCGGCAGTAAACGGCAAAAGCGCATACCATGACGGTCTGGATGGTTCACTCATTAGTTGTTTTCGTTTCTCCCAGACAAGGTAGCCGACAACTAATGGTATCAACCCGCAAGAGCTGTAGTCTTCGCGAGCCCAATCCACATTTACCAGCCACAGGAGCGCTTCTTTATACAGGAAAAAAAGAACTGCACCGAATCCAATATATTTGATCAAACTTCTCAGATTGTAATTAGCCACAAAGCTCACTCCTGCAACATCACTGGATTCTGTTTTGTAAGGTTATATTTCCGGAATCAGCCAACCTGTTTGGATGACTCCGGAATTGGTAATAATTGGACAGTCTGATGTTGTTTTATTTGTCGATTTCTTCAGACATTTCTGTTCTTGCCTTGGTAAGCTGCTCCAGTTCCGTAATCTTGGATCCAAGCCAGTTCTGCAGGTCAATGGCGCTCTGCAGATTCAAAATAATACCGTTAGGAATATAGCGTACGATGCTGTTGTTAAGGTCTGAGGGGTCGACAGCGACAACATCACCAACACTGCCGTCAGGATTTATGGCGTGGGAAATCTCGTTAGGCAGCGGCATGCGTTCAAGATAGAAATTCATGATGATTTCACCACGGGGTGAAATGCCGCCATGTGCGCCATTCACGTAAACCGGGTTGTAGTCATAGGTGAAAATGTACTTGAAATTGATGTTTGAATCGTTTTTGTGTTTCGACATGTGTTGTTTTTCCTTTCGGGTGTTTCTCACTGTTGTGAGAGGATGTTCCAGATACGTTCGGAAGCTTTGCCATCCCAAAGAGGCGGGATGGAGGCGGTCTTTCTTTTATCCAGACTTTTATGAAAACTGGAGACAATATTGCCCTTCTCTGTTCCTGCAAGCACGTTAGTACCGATAGTAACTGTTGTAGGTCTTTCGGTGTTTTCACGAATGGTCACACAGGGAACGCCAAGAGCTGTTGTTTCCTCCTGCAGCCCGCCACTGTCGGTGAGGACCGCTTCAGCGTCCTTCCAAAGGAACAGTGACTCGCGGAAGCCAAGTGGTCCAAGCTGGTATACCCGGTCAGAAAAATTTATGCCCAATGTGTCGATCATTTGACGGGTACGCGGGTGTACAGGGAAAAAAACCGGATATTGTTCAGATAGTTCATTTATTGCTGATGCAATCTCTTTAAAAGTATTTACACAATCAACATTTGATGGTCGGTGGAGAGTCATAAACAGGTATTTCCCCGCATTATTCTTGAGGTCAAATGTATCAAAACGGCCTGATTCATTGTCGGAAAGCTGGTTGACCTGATGCAGCAGGTTGTCAATCATGACGTGACCCACATTATGAATTCTAAAATCCGGTTTTCCCTCATTTATCAAGTTGGCTATTCCGCTTTCCTCGGTTACAAAAAACCAGTCTGAAATTGAATCCGTAACCATTCGATTGATCTCTTCCGGCATGTTCAGGTCAAAGCTGCGAAGACCCGCTTCAATATGGGCAACATTTATTCTCAGTTTTTTTGCCACAATACTGCACGCCAGAGTCGAGTTGACATCTCCTACTACAATGATCAGATCCGGTTGGTCATTTATGCAGATGGTTTCAAATGCGACCATTATTTTTGCAGTCTGCACAGCATGGGAGCCTGAACCGCACTCCAGAAAGTAGTCCGGAGCCGGAATACCCAGCTCTTCAAAAAAGCCATCTGACATTTTGTAATCATAGTGTTGCCCCGTATGGACGATCCTGCAGTCAATATCTTCATACTTTAAGGACGCACGATAGATCGGGGCAATTTTCATGAAATTCGGGCGTGCACCGGCAACTAGAAATACTTTCATAAATATCCTTTTATTGATGGTTATAATTATAAGGTCTGGCGGGATCGCGCTTTAATCCACATGTGCTTCGTATTTTTTGTAGCAGTACTTGACATGCAAAGAGCGGGAGCACTTTCTGGCGACTTATTCGTGACGGCTCTGCCAGCAACCGATAGAGCCACTCGAGTGAATTTCTACACCACCAGCCAGGAGCTCTCTTGACTGTGCCAGCCAGTGTGTCCAGAGTGCCGCCAATCCCCTGGCAGATTCTTACGGAAGTCAGCTGATCTTTATGTGTGGAATACCACTTTTCCTGTCGTGGTGATCCTAGTGCCAGGAATAATATTTCAGCGCCGCTTGTATTGATTCTGTCAATCAGCTCAGGCATTTTCTCCTGAGGTAGATAACCGTTCTCACGTCCGACAATTTTGATTGAAGGGTAGCGTCTTAATAGTTCTTCAGCAGCTTTTGAACTCACATCTTCTTTGGCCCCGTATATGAAAATCCTGTAGCCATGCATTGAAGCCAAATTACAGATTTCCTGCATCAACTCCACTCCCGGTACGCGTGATAGCTTCTTGCCGTAAAGTATGCGTGCAGCGAGAATAATGCCCGTTCCGTCAGGAATCAGAATGTCGGCATTCCTGAATGTTTCATACAGCTCCGCATTTTGCGGTACCGAGTAGTTCTTTTCAGGATTCGAGGCAAAAACCGCGTGAGGCCGGTTACCGTTTTTTATAAAATCCTCAATTTTCAGAATCGTTTCCTTCATTGACAAAGGATCAGCCCAGATGTTGAGAATACTCATTCTACTTGTTGACGACTGGCAGGTTTCGCTCATAAAAATCCTTTCCTGATGACCTTTAGCCTTATTCCGGTCTGATAATGGTTCTGAAGGATATGTCAGAGGGCAAGCCTTGCTTAACGCACTGCAGAACCGGACAGGGTGATTTGATGCCGTAGGATGGAGAGTACCAACCCAAGGGCGGGGACTCTTCACCGGAGTGTTTTATAAATTCCCCGTCTTCAAGCTTGATGTTTATTGCAGATCCGTTACTTTCTATACGCCACCACCCCTTGTGCTGGCTGATCCTGGCAGCTGGATGGATGTGGAAATTGATTTCATATTTATGCTGTCCTGATCCTGTAAATGAATCCCTGATTTCAACGAAGTTGTCACAAGTGCAGATTATGGAGCGTTGGTGAATTACTCCGCCCGGTTGTCTCAAATATCCGTCATGAATCCCTTGCAGCCAGAGGTATTCGGGCAGTTCCTTTTGATCCAGTAACTTGGCTGTATAAGGATCGCTCCAGATAAAGCCGGTTTCCTGAAAGGCCTGATCTCGGTTATCCACTGTTACGGTGTTGTGTGCCCTGGTTCCCTTGAAATATTTTCTGAAAACCTGGTCACCATTATATTTGTAGGTACCGCTATCCACGATCAGTGGGGTCCCGCCAAGGCTCAGTGTTATTGAAAGCGCATCTGCATGGCCGTGATTATAGAGCGGTGCCATTCCCAGTGGTCCATGGTCAAAGGTTAGCAGCATCTCGCTATCTGTTCTGATGACCGAGTAGCCTGATTGGGCAAAATGCGTATAGCGTTCCCTGTTGTTTGTAACCGTTTCACGTTTTGGTCCCAGGCCCGGTGCCAGTGCATAACCTTCGTCACTGTCGCCCAGTTGCACGTAGCCCTCGTTGGTGCGGAATGCCTGAAGGAAGTTTTCACCCGCTTTTAGTCTGCAAATGAAGCTGGAGCAGTCCAGAAGGTTGTTTTTCTCGAGAAAATCAACGGCAAGCCAGTATTGGTCCAAAACAAATCTGTGGTATGCGATTGATTGCTCGGCAGGTCCTCCATCATCCAGGATCTGGTGGTAAAGTTCCTTTTGCAAAAGCTCAATGGCTTTTGCCAGCCATTGTTTGCCCGTTGGGTTATCTCTGAACAGCGCACCGGCAAAGATCAGGCCGACACATTCGCAAACCGTATGGTTGCCAAGTGAAGAATAGAGCGACAGTCGCTGCTCAATCCACCAGGCATGATCATGAATGGTATTCATAACCACCAAACGTTCATCTTCCGTAAGATTGTCCAGGTGTTTCAGTGCATAAAAGAAAACAGTTATTCTGAGGCCACACTCCATGGCAGACATGTAACCTGGTCCAGCCAGGAATGGATTGTCTGTAATCCATTTCAAGATTGCAGAGCGTGCAAAGTTTTTTACTTTAGTATTCAGTTCCGAATCTGTTTCGTTCGAAATTCGAGCCAGCATCTGCATGATATGCTGCATACGGGCCGGTTCCCATAGCGTCCTGATATCCACATCCAGGCTGGAGGGATTGATATCGCAGCAAAAACGGTTGCGTAGCATTTCGTTGCAGTTATGCAATTGCGGCAAATTTGAATTCAGTGAATATTCATAACCACTCATGATTAGTTGAAAACTTTTTGGGTCTACCTTGCCGGCAATTGCAGGTGCGATCAGTTTATGAAGTACAGAAGTTGTTATGTCCGTTGTTTTGAACGGCCTTCTGTTTTTTTTGAAAGCATGTCTTAGTTTGTTTTCCATAAGAATATGCCCCATTCGATAGACCAATTCTGCTGGTGATGAGTTTTTAAGCCTTGCAATCACAAATCGTAATGAACTCATAAGCCTTATCAGGTGCGTGCTGTCTGCCGGTGATGAAAATATAAAAATACCTGCTGTTTTTTTGATGGTTTCTTTACAACCAGTTTTTATAATCCGGAAGTTAACAGATAATTGTTACGGAC
>JBGSQR010000084.1:0-5249 GCA_041737975.1 Geobacterales bacterium
GAACCGTATGAAGTCGGCATATCTACTGTATCCAGAAGGTCCTTAACGCCAATTGCCAGACCGTGCAACGGTCCCTGGATCGGCATGCGGTCGAGAGCCTTGGCAGAAGCCAAGGCTTGAGCTGGTTCTAAATAAGTCCACGCGCCTATGCTACTCTCTTTCTCTTCTATTTGCTCCAGGCATGAGCGCACCATAACTTCGGCGCTGACTGTGCGGTTTGCAAGCAGCCTGGCAGCATCTATTGCTGTGAGTAAATGCAGGTTTTTCATAACATACACTCTCTTTCAATGATTTGTCGCAGGCTTCCACAGCCTGTTCAATTCGCTTACTTTAATTCGGTGGAATGCGACAAATGCGGTTCTTCAGAGCCAACAATAATTCCATGAGTTCTACTGAACACATTAACAAGAACAGCGGCATCCGTCGAGAGATCATAGGTGCCGGGGCGACACATTATAAAAACGTTTTTTCTCTGTTCCAGCCACATGGGTAGCACTGTTAAGCCAACCCTTAAAATCTGTCATTGTAAACCTAGTGATTTCGGTTGGCTGTAAACTTATGGATTCATCAATTCAATGGAATTAGATTGTAAAGTCTGGTATGTGCAGTATTCGCACATATTCACATACAAGAAAGGAACCTGAATGACCAAAGCAGACATCGCCGCCATAATCCAGACAGAAACCGGGCTGACAAAAAAAGAATCATCTGAAATACTGGAATCCGTATTCGGGATCATGAAAACTGCACTTGAGTCTGGCGAAATTTTGAAAATTTCCGGTTTTGGAAGTTTCATTGTAAAACAGAAGGCAGATCGCCGTGGCCGTAACCCCCATACCGGAGATGCAATAACCATTGAAGCAAGACGCGTCCTCACCTTCAAGCCGAGTACACTGCTGAAACAGGCAATCAACAGCTAATGCTCATAATCGTGGAATCGCCCACCAAGGCGAAAAAAATACAGTCGATCCTCAAAGTCAAAACCATGTCTACTGTCGGACATTTCAAAGACCTGCCCGATGCACAGATAGGCGTTGATCTTACCACGTACGAGCCGACCTTCGTCTACCACGAAAAGAAAGCGCATCTGCCCAGGGAACTGCGTGCTGCTGCCAGTGGAGAAACCGTTATGCTGGCCGGTGACCCGGACCGGGAAGGTTACGCCATCAGCTGCCATATCTACGAAGAGGTCAAGTCTGTTGCCAAAGAATGCCTGCGCATGGAAATTTATGAGGTTACGGAAAAGGGACTGAAGGAATCATTGGCCAAGGCGGTTCCTTTTGAAAAGACCAACACCGGCCTTTACAATGCCTTCCTGGCAAGAAGAATCGGCGATCGACTGGTTGGCTATATCCTTTCCCCGATCACCAGTAAAAGTCTCCGCAGCAGCTACAGCGTCGGTCGTGTGCAATCTCCGGCGGTGCGTCTGGTTGTAGACCGTGAACGGGAGATCCGCAACTTTAATTCATCTGTCTACTGGATGCTGGATATCCAGCTGGATAAGGATGGAACCGGGTTTCTGGCGCGCCACACCAAAGGAAAGTTCGAAAAGCAATCTGACGCTCAGGCGATTATCGATGCCATCAAAGCCGAAACCCATGTCCTGGCAGAAAAAGTTGAAAAAAAAGAGGTCAAACAATCCCCCAAGCCGCCCTTCACTACGGTCGACCTGCAGGCTGCCGCAGCTGTCCGCCTGAAGTTCACACCGGAACAGACCATGAAGTTGGCCCAGGGGTTGTTTGATCAGGGCATAATCACCTATCATCGCACCGACTCCGTCCGGATGGATGAAGCCTTTATTGCCGAGATTCGGGAATTTCTGGGCAAGTCATTGGGTAGCGATTATCTCCCTCCAAAACCTAACCAGCATAAATCAAAAAACTCCCAGGCCGAAGCCCACGAAGGTATCCGTCCGACCCATATGCATTCGCTTGCAGACATCGCTGCCATTGTCAGGAAAGAAGGGCTGACACCCGACCATGCCAGGCTGTATGAAATGATCTTCAAGCGTGCCGTGGCCAGCCAAATGGCAGCGGCACGCTACGATTCCACCGTCATGATCTTTAGTGTAGTTGGTGAACGCTTCAGGGCAGCCGGTCGGATTCTTACCTTTGACGGATTCCTGAAGGTCTATGCCGAAGTCGACGAGGAAAAAGACAGGAAAGGCGATGAAGACAAACTGCAGCTGCTCCCGGCCATCGAGGTTGGTGAACTGGTGCCGAAGGTGAAAGAAATTCTTGAAGAGAAAAAGACCAAGCCACCTGGCCGGTATACGCTAGGGTCACTGGTAAAGGAGCTGGAACGACTGGACATCGGTCGTCCTTCCACCTATGCCGCCATCACCAAAAACATTACTGATCGTGGCTACATCAAGGAAGAAAAGGGAAGGGTGGTCCCGCTGCCGTCTGGCGAAAAGCTGATTGACTATCTCAGTGAGAAGCATGCCTGGGTAATCAACTATGATCTGACAAAGAAAATGGAAGGCTTTCTGGATCTGGTTGTTGACAACAAGGAAACCTGGCAGCGTTTCTGCAAAGGCGTGCATAACAAGATGGGTTTTGCCGTTCCGGTGGCACGAGCCGCTGGTGGCGGTCCCAGCGAAGGGCAGCTCAAGTACGCAAACGACCTGGCGCAAAAAAACGGTCTGGTTATACCCGAGGAAACCTTAAAGTCGGGCAAGGCGCTTTCTCTCTGGATTGAGGGGATTGTTGGCAAAAAGTAAAACCCATTTTAGTGTCTGAATAAACAGTCGGGAAAGAAGATTGAATCGGGACGGATTTCTAAAGCAGATCTGTCCCGTGGATTTGTGAAAACATGGTTCTAATCTAGCTCAGCCACGGTTTTGGGTGGGTATTGGGGCATTTTTGCCTAAAAAATTAAAAAACCTTGGTATTAGAGTAAAAAATGCTTTTAAAGCGGCGCCGAAGATGATAGGAGAGTATTCAGCTTATCTGTGCTGCATTGTTTATATGGATGCTTTGACTGGTAACAGCCAGTTGTAACTTAAAACGCGTTTAAGGAGAGAACATGACAAAAGCAGAATTTGTAGCGTCGGTCGCAGAAAAGACAGGTCTTACCAAGAGTGCTGCTGCTGAAGCAGTTGATGCATTCATTTGTTCTGTAACTGAAGTACTCAAGGCCGGTGACAAGATCACTTTCCCTGGTTTCGGTTCTTTTAGTGTGTCAGCGAGAGCAGCCCGTAAAGGCCGCAATCCACAGACCGGCAAAGAGATCCAGATTGCAGCTTCAAAAAGCGGCAAGTTCTCAGCAGGCAAGGATCTGAAAGGTCTGTAATTTCGGATCTGTTGGACCGTTTCAATAGTTGTTAAAAAAGCAGGCTGCGAATGACGCAGCCTGCTTTTTTATTACCCTGGCAAGGGTCTAAGACTCCTCACCATTTCGCTTCCATCGACGATGCACCCAGTACCATTGGGCAGTATGCTCGACCATAAAGTTTTCCACATAGCGGGAGAGTGCCTGAGTGTCTTTCTGGACGCCTTCATCGCTCAGATCTCCGCTGAAAACATACTCCGGATAAAAAGTGATAATATGTTTTTCGCCTTCACGATGTATGAAGACCGGGACCAGTGGTGCACCGCTCTTTTGGGCAATGATTACCGGTGCTTTTGAGGCCCAGGCTTTTCTCCCCATGACGTCGATAAAGCTGCCGTCTGCCGGAAAGGCTGCCTGGTCAGCAAGAAGACCAATCAGATGCTTGTTTTTAAGGGCTTTTAGTATGCCCCTGACGGCATCCTTTTTATAGATTACCTGGCTGTTGTAGCGCATCCTCATGCGTTCCACCATCTGGTTGAGAAACGGGTTGTTCTGACGGCGGGCAACCACCGAACCTTCGCCAAGCAGACGACTGAAAGCCAGTGCCATCAGCTCCCAGTTCCCGCAGTGACCACTGAAACAGATCATCCCTTTGTTTTTTACCCTGGCTGCATCGAAATGTTCGCGACCACGCAGTTCGATACTGTTGATCAGATCATCGCCGCGACCATGATAGAGTTTGCAGATTTCCATCAGTGACAGTCCCAGGTTACGGAAAATTTCCGTTGAAAGCTCCCTGACATTTTCGCAAGCCGGATTCCATAACGGATGGGTTCGCATGAATGGCAACGAACGGTTGATACTGTCCATAACTAGCCTGCGACGTTTGGGGACAATCAAGGGGATCACTGAGCCGGCAAAAATACCGAAACGGCGGGACAGGCTGTCAGGCAGATAAGCGGCAATCAGAGTCAGGATATAGAATACAGCGGTCTGAATTGCCCAGAATGTACGTTTCATTTCTTCTCCGCGGGCTATTTGGAAAATGTGGCTGTTGATTCGGTTGCTGTGAAGGAAGCATGTAAATATTGTTGCCTGAATTGCATCAGATGGTCGGAGCATCTGAGATGGTTGAGAATGTTGTGGTAAGAGATTCAGGTGACATGCATCATGACACCCGGAAAAGTGTGCACACAATACCTTGGAAGCATAAGTAAGTCAAAGAAGTCAGGGATAATTTAGATATTTAGGTGAGCCGACTCAGATGTGGCGTCTAAACCAGCTCAAAAGCTCTTCAACGTTTCGGGCGCCGGGCAGCTGGTCGATGAATTTTGTATTGTGGAAAAGAAAGACAACCGGTATGCCGCGAATTGCAAAGCGTGAAGCAAGGATCGGGTTTTCCTGAGTGTTGATCTGTACAACGGCAGCTTTTCCGGCCAGCCTTTCGGCCAGGGTTCTGATAATTGGTGCGTATGACAGACAATGCGGGCAGGCTGGACCCCAGAATTCAACCAGTACCGGCCCGGGGTAAGCGGCAAGAAAGGCATCAAAAGTTGCGGAACTAAGTTGTTGAGGGGTGCGGTACATGGGTGGCAAAAGTTCGTGGCAGCTGCCGCATTTGCCGCGGGCTCCCTCTTTGTCGGCAGGTATGCGGTTTTCGACTCCGCAGGCAGGACAGCTTACTATAACCGGTGAGGGCATTTTATTTTCTCCTGAAAGATCAGGTTGTCTGCTGTTCTTTTTTCTTCTGTTTGAACTCTTCCAGCTTTGCCATTTCTATTTTTGCACAATCGGGACAGATCCCGTGACTGAACAGTGCTTCCGAATGTTCTGTTATATAGTTCTCCAGCTTCTGCCAGCTCTCTTTGTCATCACGGATCTTCTTGCAATGCATGCAGATAGGTATGATTCCTTCCAGTCGCTTGATCTTGGCCAGTGTGGCCTCCAGTTGTTCGATCTTGCTGGCAAGCTCATTC
>JBGSQR010000102.1:0-3397 GCA_041737975.1 Geobacterales bacterium
CAGTTGATTACGAAAGCTGATTTATTGTTGAATGTTTAAGCGGCCACTGGAAGCTGGTGGATTTTGTTGTATAATGCAGGTTATATAATTTAGTCACACAAAAACAGGAGGTAGTAAAATGTCTTACGGAACTCTGCAAGATCGTATTCGTTGTAAGTCTCTATTGAGCAAGATTGTGCCTGTTGAAGAGACAATCGACATGTTCAAAAATGGTATGAGCCTCGGTTGGTCAGGCTTTACACCTGCCGGTTATCCAAAAGCAGTACCGATTGCATTGGCTGAGCACGTTGAAAAAAACAACCTGCAGGGCAAACTCAAATTCAACCTTTTTATCGGTGCTTCTGTCGGTGCGGAATGTGAAAACCGTTGGGCACAGAACGACATGATCGACCGTCGCTGGCCTTATCAGACCGGCAAGGACATCGCTGCCGGCATCAACGAAGGTCGCATCCGCATGGGTGACAAACACCTTTCCGTATTCGCCCAGGATCTTGGCTACGGCTTCTACACCAAGGACACCCCAACCGGTAAACTGGATCTGGCTATTATAGAGGTTTCCGGCATCACCGAAGACGGCGGCCTGATTCCGACCGCTTCCTGCGGCGTTATCCCTGAAATCCTTATGGTTTGTGACAGGATCATTATTGAAGTCAACACCGCCATGCCTTCATTTGAGGGTATGCACGACATCGTCTGTCAGCAGGCGCCGCCAAACCGCGAAGTTCTTGCCATCACCAAGGCTGATTCCCGCATCGGTACAACCTATGTGCCTTGCGATCCTAGCAAGATTGTTGCCATTGTTGAATCCAAGCACACCGATAAAGGTCGTGTACTCGCCGATTCCGACGATTCTTCAATTGCCATTGCCGCTCATATTATGGATTTCCTCGGCCATGAAGTTAAAGCAGGACGTTTGCCTAAAAACCTATTGCCACTGCAGTCAGGTGTAGGTTCCATTGCCAACGCTGTTGTCGGTGGCCTTGCAAATGGCCCATTCTATAATCTGAGCGTTTACACAGAAGTTCTACAGGACGGCATGCTGGACCTGTTCGATTCCGGTCGTCTTGATGCAGCATCATCCTGCTCCCTGTCTCTGTCTGAAACTTCCGGTTTCCCACGCTTCCTGGCCAACCGTGACTTCTACGCACCAAAGATCGTTCTCCGTCCGCTCTCCATCTCCAACAATCCTGAGCCGATCAGACGTCTTGGTGTTATCTGTATGAATACCCCGCTGGAAATTGACATCTACGGACATGCCAACTCAACCCTGGTTAACGGTACACGTATGATCAACGGTCTGGGCGGTTCCGGCGACTTCCTGCGTAACGGCAAGCTGAAAATCATGCACACACCTTCAACCCGTCCTTCCAAGACCGATCCAATGGGTATCTCTTGTGTCGTTCCACACTGCCAGCATATTGACCACACCGAGCACGATCTGGATGTAGTTGTAACTGAGCAGGGTCTGGCTGATATGCGTGGTCTTGCTCCTAAGGATCGTGCAAAAGTTGTTATCGAGAAGTGTGCTCACCCTGAGTACAAACCGATCCTGACTGAGTACCTGGAAATGGCTACCAAAGAGTGTCTGGCTCGTAAAGTTGGTCATGAGCCGCAGTTGTGGGATCGCGTCTTCAAGATGCAGCTCAATCTGGCACAGAATGGCACCATGAAGATCAAAAATTGGGATATCAAAGTCGATCTCTGCGAATAGTCCAGAATTTAAAAGAGTAGAAACAGAAAACCCCGTCGGCATTCCGACGGGGTTTTCTGTTTCTTGTTTAATCTTTAAACGATCAGGGACCGCTGTCGCCAACTATTACATCGAACTTGATTCCGCCTCTGCTAAACCTGACACGGTTCTGAAGAATATCCTCCACCTTTGCCCCGCCAACGTAGGACCCCTTTGAAACAGTAATACCGTTGACAACCGCCTGGCGTGTCACTCCGTCAGAAAGTGCAATGCCGTTTACCTTGAGAGGTTCTGCAGGCATTACGGGTACGGCTTTTCTGCTAACAGGTTTTTTGATGCTATCATCAACAAATCTGCGCTTGCTGTATTCGGAGGCCGAGATGGGTGCGGTTTTAGCCTTGACCAGAGGTTTCTGTGAAGTAATGGGTTGCTGAACTGTTTTCCTGGCGGAAACGATTGCGCTAGAACTATTTTTGAATGGTGTTACAGCTGATGTCACCGCTTTAAATGGTACGTTAGCTGAGGATGGTTGAATTGTGGGTACAGTTGCAACCGGCAGATTTTTATTCTCAGGTTTGTAGATATATGCCAGTACGACAAGGTGATTGCGGTGCAGATGACAGAAACAAGTATAACAGGCCTGACGTTTTTAAAGAATGAGTCTCGGGATCTTGCGTCTCGCAGAATGGTTTTGCTGCTTCCAGCACCTTCATTACGGTTGGCCTTTTTATCTTGCTCGACCTTTTTCAGTGCTTTCAGGATAGAGCTCATACAACACCTGGTTTTGTTGATCTGTTGATCCGCTCAAATAGTTGCTTTTTTATTGTTTCTGCGGCTTTTGACAAAAATGTTTCCAGGGCTTCAGTGTTTTTGATCGGTTTGTTGTCGGGCAGGTTGTCGCCGTAGAGAAAACCGATTATCTGACTGTTGCAAACGATTGGACCGATGAATACTCTGGCCGGAATCTCTCCACCAAGTTTTTTGAAAATTTCCTGATTGGCAGGTGTGTTGTCCGGTGCAAGGGTCATGCAGTGTCCAGCCCAAGAGGGTGTACTGAAAATTGATTCCTGATCAAGTGTGCAATCAATTGAGCGGACAACATCGTCACCACCATCAATACCGAATTGACCGATGCCGGAAATAGTCTGCTCGTTGATAATGAAGATTACCGCTCTATTCATAAATTCGGAGGCAAAGCGGAGCACAAGCAGCAGCACCCCACCTGACAGGGCCGGATTGTTAAGTTCATCAGTCATGCTGTCAAAAATAGCCAGCTCGCGAACAAGTTCACCGGTGGAGTATGCGGGGTTGTTGCTGCTGATTTCCTGTCTCAGTTCAGCACCCAGGTCAAAGAGATTATCAAAGTCCTGCTCTGACACTGTTTCTTCCGCTTCAATCTCTTCCAGATCGATGATTTCTTCTGCTTCCTGCTCCTCAGGCTGTTCTGCAGCAATGGTTAGTTCTGGTGGACTAGCTTTTACTTCGTTTTTAACTGTTGGGGCGTTAGTTTTGCTTTCAACCGCATGTGAGTCCTTTGCATTTACCGGTAGGCCCTTCAGTTCCCAGATGGCCTTAAGGATTGTGGCCGTGGAAATGATCCGCTGTTCATTAGTAAAGGCAATCAGTAGTGCGCGATCACAAAGTATGTTGATTAAACGAGGATTTCCCCGGGTAAAAAGGTGTATGGGCAGGATCGAACCGGAGGTG
>JBGSQR010000129.1:0-2829 GCA_041737975.1 Geobacterales bacterium
AAGCTGGATATGATCAGGGATGGTAAGCCGGTTACATTTAACTATGATATTAGATGATTTTCTCCCCTCCCTTGACGGGAGGGGCAGGGGGGTGGGTGAAGGTGCAACCAGCTTACTTCGTGGCTAACTCCCCCCCCCCCACCCTAACCCTCCCCCGCCAGGGCGGAGGGAATAACTGGAGGCAAGTTTGAGACTATATCTGACGCGAATCCTCTTCACTTTTATTTTGGCAGTTACTTTGCTGACTTCTCCGGCGCAGGCCGCCGGTAAAGGGGTAGTCCTCAACTTTAATGAGGTTGATATCTCCACCATGGTCAAGTTCATCAGTGACCTGACCGGTAAGAACTTCATCCTGGATGATCGGGTTAAAGGGAAAATTTCGGTTTATTCGCCATCCAAGTTGACTACCGAAGAAGCCTACAATGTGTTTGTCTCTGTGCTTGAGCTAAAAGGTTTTACTGTTGTCCAGAGCGGCAAGGTGGCCAAAATCGTCCCTTCTGTCGGAGCAAGGCAGACCGGCTTTAAGTTGCTGCCATCGGATGAACAGGCTCCGGTCAATGAGAGTTATATCGCCCAGGTGACCAAGCTGGAAAACATCAAGGCCCAGGAAGCTCTAACCTTTCTGCAGCCGATGGTATCAAAGGACGGCCACATATCAGCATTCGGGCCGGGCAATCTGATACTGATGGTTGATTCGTCACTGAATGTCCGTAAACTTAAGAGCATCCTGGAAACGATCGATACGGAGCGGACACGTGATGGGATTGAGATCGTTTATTTGAAAAATGCATCTGCTGAAACGGTTGCCACGACCATTCGTCAATGGCTTTCCGGTAGCGATTCCAAGATTACTGCTCAACCAGCTGGAAACACTGCAGGAACAGCGGGAAGCGTACTCGCCGATCTGCGTTTGAATGCCCTTCTGGTCTTTGGAAATGATACGATTAAAAGGGCTGTCCGCGAGATGGTGATGAAACTGGATGTGGCACCACCAGAGGCCAGCAGCAAGGTAAATGTATACTACCTGGAAAACACCGATGCCACAGAGATGGGCAAGGTGCTTGATGGTGTGGTCAAGGGTATTTCTGCCCAGGCTGTCGCCCAGCCGGGAATGGCTGCTCATCAGTCTTCACCGTTTGAAAGCGGCAAGGTAACCATTACCCCGGATAAAGCAACGAACTCCCTGGTCATTATGGCTTCTCCAAATGACTACAATAACCTGGTTCAGGTGATTAAGAAGCTGGATCGCCGCAGCAAACAGGTTTTTGTTCAGGTGCTGATCGCCGAAGTTACCCTGGATAAATCGCGGGAGCTTGGCTTGCAGAGTGGCGTTATCGGTGGCGGGGTGCTGAACAAGTACCTCACCGTGGCAGGTTTGTATGATCCGCTTAATACACTTGGCAGTATTAGTTCCATTCTGACAGCGGGTGGTAGTCTGAGTCCCAGTATTTCCGCCAGTCCGGTAAATATCACCGGCGTACTCAAGGCACTGGACAAAAATGGGCTGGTGAATATTCTTTCTACCCCGAATATACTGACTTCCGACAACAAGGAAGCCGAGATCAATGTGGGTGAGAATGTCCCTTTTCAGGGGTCTGCCACACAGAGCACCATTGGAACCACAACTTCTGTTGAGCGCAAAGACATCGGCATCAACCTGAAAATCAAACCCCAGATCAGCGAGGGTGACTATATCCGCATGGATTTGAATCAGGAAATTTCCGCTGTCAAGAATGACAAGGGTCAGGCTGTGGACCTTGTAACTACAAAGCGTTCGGCCAAAACCAGCATCGTTGTCAGGGACAAGGAGACGGTTGTTATCGGTGGCCTGATCCAGGATACGGAAGATGTCAATGTCAGCAAGGTGCCATTTCTGGGAGATATTCCCGGACTGGGCTGGCTGTTCAAGACGACCACCAAGACCCGCAAGAAAACCAATCTGATGATTTTGATCACTCCTCAGATCATCAGGGATGCGGACGACCTGGCCAATGTATATACCGAGCAGCGAATAAAGTTTGGAGATGCGGCCAAGAATCAAGGCCCGGTTGATGTCATCAAGGAGATCAAGGGGCAATGAGCGGTAAACTGACACCAGCAGAATTGGAGAACAGTGCCGCCCGTCTTGGGGTCTGTTTTCAGAGCGAGATCGGTTCTGAGGAGGTTGACTCGACCCTGCTTGCCAGGATTCCTCTGACCTTTGCCAGAAGCAACCTGCTGCTGCCGTTGGATGAACGGGATGGAATAGTCAGGATAGCTGTTTCCACTCCGGCTGCTATGCTGGTGCTTGATGAATTGCGATTGACCTTTGGTAAGCAGGTAGAGGCGGTTTTTGTGCCCGAACCTGTTCTGGTGGATGCGATTAATCACGTCTATTCAGGTGTGTCCGGAACGGCCCGCGAAGTACTGCAGGAGCTGGAGGGGGAAGACCTCTCCACAATTGCCACGGAATTTAACGATCCCAAGGATCTGTTGGATCTGTCGGATGAAGCACCGGTCATTCGATTGCTGAATTCGATCCTTTCCGAAGCGGTCAAGGAAAGGGCCAGTGATATTCATATCGAACCTTATGAGCGCGACCTGCTGGTTCGCTTTCGCATCGACGGTATTCTTTACGAAAAACTCTCCCCCCCTAAAATAATTCAGGAAGCGCTGGTTTCGCGTGTCAAAATCATGGCCGGGCTGAATATTGCCGAGAAACGTCTGCCACAGGATGGGCGTATCCGCGTGATTGTTGCCGGACGTGATGTGGATATCCGTGTCTCGATCATTCCTACTTTTTATGGTGAACGTTCTGTTCTGCGTCTGCTGGACAAGAAAAAGGGCATT
>JBGSQR010000130.1:0-12823 GCA_041737975.1 Geobacterales bacterium
TCCGTACTGTAGCCGGCCAGACGAATCACTTCCATCCTGTCCTTGAGCGGACCGGGAATAGGATCCATTTGATTGGCGGTAGTAATAAACATTACCTTTGACAGGTCAAAGGGGACATCCAGATAATGATCCTGGAATGAGAAGTTCTGTTCCGGGTCCAGGACCTCCAGCAGAGCAGAGGCGGGATCGCCGCGAAAATCCTGACCCAGCTTGTCAATCTCATCCAGCATGAAGACCGGATTATTGCTGCCGCAGCGGTAAAGTTCCTTGATGATCCTGCCCGGCAGAGCACCGATATAGGTACGTCGATGCCCGCGTATCTCAGCCTCGTCACGCATACCGCCAAGAGAAATACGGATAAACTTTCTTCCCATGGAACGGGCGATAGACTTCCCCAAACTGGTCTTGCCAACCCCGGGAGGTCCGACAAAGCAGAGCACCGGCCCCTTCATATTATCCTTCAGGGAGCGCACCGCCAAAAATTCCAGAATACGTTCCTTGACCTTTTTAAGATTATAGTGATCCTCATTGAGGATTTCTTCAGCCCTGATCATATCCAGGCTGTCAGAGGTGGAGTTAGTCCAGGGCATTCCAACCAGATAATCCAGGTAAGTGCGTGAGACCGTATACTCGGGAGAAGCCTGATTGATCCGCTCCAGCCGTTTCAGTTCCTTGTCGGCAATCTTGCGCACATCCTCCGGCAAACCGGCTTCTTCGATCCGCTTCCGCAGTTCATTGATATCGGAAGTACGGGCATCCTCCTCACCCAGCTCATCCTGAATATGCTTCATCTGCTCACGCAGGATGTAGTCTTTCTGATTCTTGCCCACCTTGCGGTTAACTTCGTTAGCCACCTCGCTCTTGACCTGCATACGCTGCACTTCATTCGTCAGGTGAACATAAACTTTCTTGAGACGTTCCAGCGGGTCAACCGTTTCCAGCAGCTCCTGCAGATCTGGCAAAGGCAGACTGACATATAAGGCCACCAGATCCGATAAACGGGCCGGGTTGTCAATATAGTCAATCATCTTCATAACATCATCCGGCAGCGGCTTGCCATGGGAAAGGGAAATTTTCAGCAGGGCATTCAGACTCTGCACCAGCGCATCGGACACCATGCTTTTTTCCACAAACTCACGCACAAGCTCACAGTGGGCCAAAACAACAGTAGAAGAGGTGTCAAGTTCAAGAATCCGCAGACGGTTCAATCCCTCCAGCGTCACCTTGTATTTACCGTCCGAAATTTTTTTAATCAGATTGACCTTGCAAAGTGTGCCGATTTCCCTAAAGTCACCGGGCTGATCACTGCTCTCAGTATCGGGACGCTGCAACACAACCGCCACCAGCTTGTCATAATTATCTGCTTCTTTAAAAATTTGCAGCTGACGTTCATCAACAAAAACCGGAAAGATCATATACGGAAAAGGAACCATCTCCTTTTGCTGATAAATAGGCATTTTTTCTGGTATTTCTATATTCACGTATGGCATTTGTAATTAATCCTTTTGAAGTTTTGTGGAGATTACTATATCACCATTTATATAAAATTACAGCCTCAGACAGGCATTCCTTCGCGCACTCTGGCTCTGACGATCCGGATTTTTTTAGCGGTTCCACCCAGGCTACGGTAAAGAAGCGCCAGAAATCTGACCGTAACCAGCCTGTGAATGGCGGCCTGAGTCAAACGGTACAACCAGCGTCTCATAAAGGATGGTGAAGGGCCGCCAAGAATCAACGGACAAAAATCAGACAGTTGCAGTGAAACCCTGACCCCGCCAGCTACATTTTCCACCTTAAAAAGCAGTTCACCACGATCACATTCTCGCGGCTGAACAAGAATACCGCCATTGACATGCATGACAGCAGAACTTCCATCTTTATCACTTTTCAAGACCAACGGTATAAATGTAATCAGACTTACTCCGCTTGACAAGAGCCTGAACCTGATTCCGTTCGCAGCAACCTCCGGTCGGATGACGGTAGCGGTGAAGGCCCGGATATAATCCAAATAACGTTCAACAAGATTTTCAGCTGTCAGAGCGCTAGCAAGCTCTATGGGGAAGACACTCCACTGGATCGAAAAAACCGAAGAGTCCTCAACCAGAACCTGCTGACAGGCTATTTCCTGCACGCGGGAAGCTTCCATTATATCCTTGTCATCCGTCTGATCAGTTCGTCATTCTGCGGGAACTGACGACTCAGATCCTGACTGCGGCCAAGCTCAAAATCCGTAAAATCAAAACCTGGCGCGACAGTACAACCTACAAGCGCGAATCCGTCAACGGCTTTAGCACCAAACCAGCTCCCGGCTGGTACAGCGACCTGAAAGCTCTCACCATTGGCAGGATCGCTCCCCAATATTTTCTGTTCATACAAACCTGCCGGAGAAATCACTTCGATGTTCAATCGTCCACCGGCATAGAAGTGCCACAACTCATCAGACTTTATACGGTGCAGAGCGGAAAAGTCACCCTGTTCCAAGAGAAAATAAATTGCCGTACAGAATGAACGGTCACCGAAGAAGCGGTCCGGCAGAGCATTACCAGAGACCGACTCCATGGACCTATAGGTTTCAACGAACCAGCCGCCTTCCGGGTGACGGATCAGTCCAAGCTGCTTAATCCAGTAGGCTGCATCCAACTTCTCCATGATTTACCTCCGCCCTGGTTTTAACTTTCAAATTAATTCAGCTATTTTGACAGCTGAATTTGATATTGCAATCAATTTTACGATATGGCAGCTTCCAGCCGAGGGAAGATTCGCCAGCCCACTGTTGTTAACCATCGGAGATATAATTGTCTTTGGAGCAAAAAAGGCTATAATCACACATTACGATTAAAAAGCATAAGGACAGAAAAATCATGAATCCAAATAGCAAAAAAGTTCTGATCACAGGCGCTACAGGTTTTATCGGTCGTCGCCTTACCGCTGCATTGCTTTCACAGGGGCATGATCTGCGCTGTCTTGTGCGTGGTGACTCCTCACATTTTCCGGAAGGTGTTGATGCGGTGCGTGGAGACCTGTTTGACCGCGACTCCCTGGTGAACGCACTCCAGAGGATAGATACGGCCTATTATCTTGTGCACTCCATGGCCGGTGGGCGAGCCGGCTTTGAACAACGTGACCGGGATGCAGCCACAAATTTTGTCTCTGCTGCCGAACAATGTGGAGTCAGACGGGTTATCTACCTGGGCGGACTGGGCGAACTTGGGGACAACCTTTCTGAACACCTGAAAAGCAGACGAGAGGTTGCCGACATACTGAAAAGCGGTTCCTTTGCCACAACTGTTCTGCGGGCAGCCGTGATTATCGGAGCCGGAGGCGCATCATTTGAGCTGGTACGCGGACTGGTTGAGCGTTTGCCGATTATGATTACCCCGCTCTGGGTTTCAACCCGCTGTCAACCGATTGCGGTCAATGATGTGATCGGGTATCTGACAGGATGCCTGCTGGACGATAATACGGCTGGTCGAGTTTTTGATATCGGTGGCCCTGAAATCATGACCTATCGTGAAATGATGGAAAAATTTGCGGCTATAGAGGGCAAGCGGTTATGGATTCTGCCGGTACCGGTTTTGACTCCGAGATTATCCGCCTACTGGGTAGCCCTGTTCAGCCCGATCAAACCTTCGGTTTCCATGCCGCTGATCGAAGGATTGAGCAACGAAGTCATCTGTCAGGACAATGCAATTAAAGAGCTGATTCCAATGCAGCTGACACCTTATGACCAGGCTGTCCGTCTGGCGTTGCAGGAATCTGTTAATAAATAACAAATCCATTTCATGCCGTGACTAGCGGCAGAATCCATAATTAAGGAGGAATGAATAATGAAAAAAATCGGTGTTGTACTTTCCGGATGCGGAGTATTTGACGGCAGTGAAATCCATGAAGCGGTACTGACGCTGCTGGCCATCAGTCAGTGTGGAGCAGAGGCTGTCTGCATGGCCCCCAATGCAGACTTCCCGGAAACTGACCACCAGAAAAAACAGGAGACCGGTACCAGTCGCAACGCACTGGTTGAGTCGGCCCGTATTGCCCGTGGCGATATCCGCGATATGGCAACCGTGAAAGCGACTGATCTGGACGCCATTATTTTTCCGGGCGGTTTTGGTGCCGCAAAAAATCTGTGCGACTTTGCAATGAAGGGTGCTGAAGCCTCCGTTCATCCGGAGGTGGCCAGAGTAGTAAAAGAGATGGCTCAGGCAAAGAAACCGATCGGCGCCATCTGCATCGCGCCGGTATTGATAGCAACGGTTCTCGGTAAGGATTTGAAACCGACACTGACCATCGGCACCGACAGCGGTACCGCTGCAGAGCTGGAAAAAACCGGCGCCAGACATAAGGACTGCCCGGTGGATGATATTGTTATTGATATGAAAAACAGGATTGTATCTACACCGGCTTATATGCTGGCCAGTAATATTTCAGAGGCACATAAGGGGATTGAAAAATGTGTCCGGGAAGTTATTGCGCTGACAAACTAATGTAATTATTTTCTACCCATGCTTGCCGCCATCATGATTGCGGCAAGCATGCTATTTTCTGACGCTCGGCCGGTTCCGGCCAGTTCATAAGCGGTGCCATGATCAACAGAAGTACGAATGATCGGCAGTCCTAATGTCACATTTACCGCATCGTCAAAGTGCAGCATCTTCAGGGGAATCAGCCCCTGATCATGGTACATGGCAACAACACCGTCATAGTGCCCTTTTTGTGCGAAGTAAAAGAGCGTATCTGCCGATAACGGACCGACAGCATCTATTCCCTCCACTACAGCCGCAGCAATGGCAGGCCTGACAATCTGCTGGTCCTGATCGCCGAACATTCCGCCCTCCCCACAGTGAGGGTTGAGTGCCGCTACAGCCAGCCGTGGGCTCTCAATACCGGTTATCAATCTGACGCCCGCCGCTGTTATCCTGATCGTCTTTAACACCTGGTCATATGTTACTTTATCGGAAACACCATTTAGCGCAGTATGGATTGTAACCAGGCTGACCCGCAACCTATCACCGGCCAGCATCATCACATAATCATCAGTTTCGCACAGTTCGGCCAGCAATTCGGTATGCCCCGGGTAAATGTGTCCGGCCCGGTTCAAAGCCTCCTTGCTGATCGGTGCTGTGACCATTGCAGCGACGGTTCCATCCAGACAGAGTCCGGCTGCCGTACAAATGTAGCGGTAGGCGGCATCTCCGCTGGCCTCATTTGGCTGGCCGTAAATCATTTCGCTGTGACCAAGTGTGGAAAGTTCCAGCAGGGCAACTGTGCCGGCTGGAACGGCATGAGCCTGTTCAACGGAAGTAACTGCCTGCAGGAAAAGTGGAGAACTGCAAACTGCAACAGCCCTTTCCATAGCAGCCAAATCACCTATAACAACAGTTGTGCAACATTTTTCAATCAATGAAGAACTGAGAGCCTTGACAATAATCTCCGCGCCTACCCCGCAAGGGTCTCCCATGGTAATGGCAATTATCGGTTTGACTGAATGATTACTCATTTCCCGTCTCACAAATCTGGGCAATGGCCAGAGTCACATTGGGCGATTTTACTTTCTTCAACAGAAGCGTACCCCCTCCGCTGGCCAGAACAGCTGCCGGCTCCGCCACGCCCTTTGCTCCAATGGCAGCCATGACGTATTGCGACGGTTCAGTAGGCACCGAAACCTGGTTCAAGTCATGACTGGGGTAAAAAACCAGTTCCAGCCCATATTTCTCTGCATAGGCAATCAAACCGGCTTCATCACTCTTAGCCTCTGCACTGGCAATCCTGATGACACTTTTTAAAGACAAGAAACAGCGTCGCAACTGAGTATCCACAAACTCTTCGATCTCCTCTAGCGGCGTATTGCGGTTACAGCCGATACCAAGAACGATATCACGTGGGCGCAGGATCAAAAGATTGTCACACTTGTAAGTGGTGGGAAAGTTCTGATTGGTAACAAACAACAACCCTTTGGCTTTGCTGTTAAAGGCATCAATGAATGTTTCATAAAAGGAGAGTTTTCCACGACCGTGGAACCAGCTGCGCACCTTGCCGGTACGGTCAACAACCGCTATTTCCCTGTTATCCAGCAGCAGGCTGTTGAGCGTCTTGACTCTTGTAATATCATCAATAACCCAATTGTTGTCTTTGGCAAGCATGTCGAACGAGGGAAGATCATTGACATCGGTGGCGGTTGTAATAACCGGATTGGCACCACAGAGGAAGGCGCAGCGCCGGGCCAGTTCATTGGCTCCGCCCAGATGACCGGAAAGCAGTGAAATGGCGAATTTTCCGGCGTCGTCAATGACAACGACCGCCGGATCGGTCTGTTTGGACTGAAGGTGTTCGGCAATCATGCGAACCACAATGCCGGTGGCCATAAGAAAAACAAAGGCATCAAACCTGTGCCAGAGTGAACCAATCAATTCTCTCAGTTCCGTAGGTTCGAATATGTGTCTTGCAGAACCGGCCTGGCCGGCATAACGCTTGGAAACGTAAAACTCTGCGCCGGTCAGGCCATTTTGAAGTTTACACCCCAAACGGGCTCCATTGCCGGTTATGGCAATGACGGCAATGCGCATATCAGGTAACTATTCCGCGATAGCCATGGGCAAAACCACCATCATAGAGCAGTGATTTTGCTTTCAATCCTTCGCTACGGGCAGCCAGCACATCTCCGACAACAATCAGGGCCTGACGGTCAATACCTGCTTCACGCACTTTTTCTGCGATATCACCCAGACACCCCTGGATGACCTGCTCATCTTCCCAAGAGGCTCTACATACGATTGCCGCTGCCGTTTCTTTCGTATAGACGCCCTCCAGAAGCTGTTCCACAACCTTTTCGATCATACCCACGGACAGATAGATGACCATGGTTGCACCGATACGGGCAATCTGGCTGAGTCTCTCTCGCTCCGGGACCGGTGTACGTCCTTCGACTCTAGTCAGGATAACGGTCTGGGATAACTCCGGCAAAGTCAGTTCCTGCTTCAATGCTGCAGCAGCGGCAAAGGCACTGGTTACACCAGGCACAACCTGATATTCGATACCCAGCCGGTCAAGCGCTTCCATCTGTTCCTGAATGGCGCCGTAGATGGACGGATCGCCCGTATGCAGCCTGACAACCTCTTTATCAGCAGCGATTGAGTCCATCATGACCGTAATGACTTCAGTCAGAGTCATGCTGGCCGAGTCATGGATCTCGGCATTTGTGGCATAACGTTCAACCAGTTTACGGTCCACCAGGCTGCCCGCAAAGATAACTACTTCGGCATGGCGCAGTAACCGCGCACCACGAATTGTAATTAAATCATCAGCACCCGGTCCGGCGCCGACAAAGGAAACTTTTGATGACATCTTGTTCTCCATATTAATAAAATTCAGGTTTTCGATCCGCAAAACAGGGGATCTGCGCCCGATAGTTTTCCATTACGTTCATGTCCAGTTCGGCAACCACTTCACATTCTATTTCACCAGCATCTGCCAGAACAACTCCGGTCGGGTCAATAATCATACTCATACCAAAGAAATCCAGCTTGCCGATCACTCCGCAGGCATTACTTGAAATAACAAAGAGCTGGTTTTCAATTGCCCGGGCCCGCATCAGGATTCGCCACTGTTCATCACGCGGCTTTGGCCATTGAGCCGGTACGCAGATTATCCTTGCCCCTTCCAGAGCCAGACGGCGTGAGAGCTCAGGAAAACGTATATCGTAGCAGACCATTACGCCAACCTTGCCGATACTTGTCTCAGCCATCAGCCAACTGTCGCCACCGGAAAACGCCCGATCCTCACCCAGAAGAGTAAACAGATGCATTTTGCGATAGACACCAGCCAGCTTCCCATTGTCAATCACGTATATTGTGTTGAAAACTTTGTCACCATTCGGTTCAGGCATACTGCCGATAATCACCAGTTTCAGCCTGACGGACAGTTCCAGCAACTCATCCACTATTCCAGCGGTGCGGGTCGCCAACTCATTCAGCTGTCTGTAGGCAAAACCGCTGGACCACATCTCAGGCAAAACAGCCAGCTGGACACCTTGTTCTGACACACGCTTTAGCGCTTTCCGGACATAATCCAGATTGGCATCCACATCACCCTGTTTAACATTAAACTGTATTGTAGCAGCTTTGATCTGTTCCATTAAAAGCAATTACCTCGTTAATTGAGAATTCAGATAGGCGTGCACAATATCCATATAAATCTCACGCGGTTTGCTGGTACCGTCACTCGGCGCTACCATCCCCTCGCGCTCCATCATTTCAACTATACGCGCTGCGCGGTTATAGCCGATGCGCAGACGACGCTGCACCATTGAAATACTGGCCTGACGGGTTTCTGCCACTAACCTCAGAGCATCTTCCCAGCGCTCATCCAGTTCCTCTTCGTCACCAAACCCGCCCTTCTCATCCGTATCCTTCATTTCCAGGATCGATTTTTCATAAACCGGTTTGCCCTGCTTTTTCAGAAAATCCACGACCCGTTGTACTTCGGCATCGGAAACAAAGGCACCGTGAATACGATTCAAACGTGACGTACCAGGCGGCATATAAAGCATGTCACCTGCACCTAGCAGGCTTTCTGCACCGTTGCAATCCAGGATCGTACGCGAATCAACCTTTGATGTAACCTGGAACGAGATGCGTGACGGCAAATTAGCCTTGATCAGGCCGGTAATGACATCAACCGAAGGACGCTGGGTTGCCAGGATCAGATGAATGCCTGATGCCCTCGCCTTCTGGGCCAGACGGGCGATATGCTCTTCCACCTCACGACCGGCTACCATCATCAGGTCTGCCAGTTCGTCCACAATCACAACAATATACGGCAAGTGCACATGTTCAAGCTGTTCAGCTTCGTCAACCACAAACGGGAGCGGCTCATTTAAGGCGGAACCATCCTCTTCAATTATCTCTTCCAGCTCTTCAATAATTTCAGCATCCGGTATGTTGTTCAACTCTTCCTGCTCCAGCAGTTCACCGGCCAGTTTTTTGTTGTATGAGTCGATATTTCTGACCCCCTTGACCGACATCAGCTGATAGCGCCGTTCCATCTCATTGACAGCCCATTTCAGCGCAAGAGAAGCCTTTTTCGGCTCTGTTACAACCGGCAGCAACAGGTGCGGAATCCCCTCATACATGGAGAATTCCAGCATTTTCGGGTCAACCATGATCATACGCACATCGCGCGGTTCAAACATGTACAGCAGCGACAGGATCATGGTGTTAATCGATACCGATTTACCGGAACCGGTGGATCCGGCCACCAGCAGGTGCGGTGCCTTGGCCAGGTCGGTAACAACCGGTATACCGGCAATATCCTTACCCAAAGCCAGCGGCAGCTTCATCTTATTATGATGAAACTCTTCACAGTTGAAGATTTCGCTCAGGTAAACCATGTCGCGATCTCGGTTTGGGACCTCGACACCAACAACCCCCTTGCCCGGTATGGGTGCAACTATCCGAATCGACATGGCCTGCAGCGCCATGGTCAGGTCATCGGTCAACCCGGCAATCCGGCTGATCTTGACACCCGGTGCCGGAGCATATTCATACATGGTAATGACCGGGCCGGGGCAGATTTCCACGACTTCCCCATCAATACCGTAATCCTTAAGCTTCTTTTCCAGAAGCCTGGCATTCATTGTCAGGGCATCGCGATCCAGTTTTTTCTCGGTCACCGGCGGAGTATCAAGCAATGAAAAGGGTGGCGTTTTGAAATCGCCCTCAGACTTGATAAACTCGAATGATTCCTGCACAGCAGCAGTTTTTTCCGCTTCCTTCTTGCGCTCTTTTTCTTTTTTAAAGACATTTAGCGGGGCTGGCGGCACAGCAACAGGCTTGATAACCGGTCCGTTGGAAGATGGAGGTGGCTCAACTCCCTCCTGTTTGGCCTTTTCAATCTGATTTTCCCGTTTTGCCTGAGAGCGCAACAGTTTCCAGGCTGCAAATTTGTTTTTCAAGTTTTCCATCCACCAACTAAAAAACAGTAGAAAGGAAAAGTGAGAAAGAATCATGACAGATGCGGCCAGTAACGGGAGAATCAGCAGCATCGCCCCTGTAATCCCAACCGTACTTTTCAGAAAGGCCGCAGAAATTTTACCCACAGCGCCACCCGTGGAAACCTGCTGACCAAAAAAAGAAGTTGTATCCCTGAAGAACGAAAAAAGTGTACTAAGTGAGAAAATCAGGCCGAATGATGCATACAGCTTATAGGAACGAAGTCTGATTTCCTTAAAACGAAAGAGCGTATATGTCATGTAAAGCAAGGCCAGCGGGACCAGATAGGACGCCAATCCGAAACAGCTGAAGAACAGGTCTGCGACCTGGGCACCAAGGCGTCCTCCAAGGTTAAATACCTTTCCCTCATTGGAATAACTGTTCCAGGAAACGTCGGCAGCATTAAACGTAAGAAATGACAGCAGAATAAAGACCCCTAGCGATGCCAGGGCCATGCCTTGTAATTCCTTCGCCAGTTTTTCTTTTTTCTGATCTTCTGATGCCATAATTATACTAATTCCTCTTATTCCAAAATTGCGTGACATAATACCTGCAGATATGACTCAGGCAAAGAAAAAAAGCCGTTTTGCAACGGCTTTTCCTGTTTTATTATGAGTTTGAAACTATCTTCTGGCTGTAGCGCGGTGTTTCATTCGACCGCCCATTGTTGCCATCTGGTGCTTTTGCAGGGCCGCCATGCTTTCCAGATGGAACTGAAACCACAAGTCGCCATACTCTCTCATTTTCATTTTTTTGCCCTGCTTCAGATTCTCAAGATTGTCCTTTAGAATTTGATCACTCGGCAGCTTTTTAATACCGTTTTCCAAAACTTCCTTTGCTTTGGTTATTTCACCGCACTCATTCAGGCAGTAAGCATAAAGGCCCCAAAGTAACGGCTCCTTTGGACTCCACTTGGCGGCTTTTTCAAAGGTACTGACCATCAGATCCTTTTTCTGACGCTTCATATAACAGATTGCCAGCATTGCTAAGGAAACCCAGTTTTTAAAGAAGGAATCCTGCAAATGCGGGAATGCATTGGAAAAGTCACGCTTCATGTAGTAAATCATGCCGATTTGGGAATTGAGCTGGCTTTCAACAAAAATCTGCCACTTGCCCATTTTTTTTGCATCTTTCAAATCCCGGATTGCCTTCTCAAAACGCTGTGCCTGCAAATCCTTGCCAGCGGTTTCAAAAAGATCCGTCAACTTCTGCATTGCATTGCGCATCAACAAAAATACCACACCAGCCATTACTGTCATGGCGATCAACAAAGCCCCCCACCAGGGCATTCCAAAGCCGAAAATCAGGATCAGCAACACAGCAACAGCTGCCCCTGCCGAAATTAACATATTATACATCGAGTAATCCTTTCATCATTATTTCACATCAAAATGTGTTTATTTATCACTTATTTCAGGCGGGAACCATCTCCCCTTTTTTTTCAACAAACCGGGCGATGACTATTCGGCGGCCTGGCTTTAGCACAATCTTGCCTTTAAAATTATTCCAAGACGACAGTTTCTTTGAAGAAACCTTGAATTGACGGGCCAGCGACTCCAGCGTATCACCTTTTTTCACAGTATAGTACTTATCATGTTTTTTCGTGGTCGAAGTTGAAGCAGCCGCACGCCCCTCCTTAACAAAATTAACTGTCTGCTTGACAGGAACAATAATTGTCTTGCCTGCTATGCGACTTTTTTTTGTCAATCCGTTCAGCTCGGCCAGTTCATCAACTGACATACCAAAACGAGGTGCAAGAGACTTTAAGCTATCTTTTTTTCGAGCCTGATAACGGGTGTAAAGCGTTTTTTCTGTAAAACGTTGTTCAACAGCTACTTTTGCATAGGCAGCCTCAAACTGCTGTTTAGTACCTTTTGGCAGCTTCAGTTCAAAATCAGGATAGTTGGGAGGTGTGCACCAGTGTTTCAAATCCGGATTCAGATCCTTAATCGTATCATAAGTAGTGCCCGACAATTTGGCAACCAGCTCCAGATCGGTCCGGGAAGGAATTTTTACCGTCTCAAACTCGATTGGTGGAAGGTATGCTATATCAGCGAATCCGTATCTTGCCGGATCTTTAGCGATAATTGCCGCTGCCAGCAGTTTCGGAACATACTCTTTAGTTTCCCGTTTCAGATAAGAACCACGGGAAATTTCCCAGAAATCACTGCTGTTATACATGCCAATGGCGCGCAGAATCTTGTTTTCTCCGGCATTGTATCCGGCAGCGGCCAGATACCAATCACCCTTGAACATACCGTGCAGCTCCTTAAGATATAGAGCTGCTGCAGTCGTAGCTTTGACCGGATCCTTACGCTCATCAATCCACTGATCGATGCGCAGAGAATAACGTTTGCCGGTACCGGACATAAACTGCCAAGGGCCGACAGCACTGGCCCAGGAACGTGCATTCAGATGGAAACCGCTTTCAATCATCGCAACGTAAACAAGATCTTCAGGCATTCCCTCCCGCTTCAAAATCTCTTTCATCAAAGGAATATAGCGAGTTGAACGCGAAAGCCAGCGAGAAAAGGAGGCCTTACCTTTTGTCTGAAAATTGTAAATAAAATACTCAACCGAACTGTTTAATGTCAGCGGGATATC
Organism: Geobacterales bacterium; assembly: GCA_041737975.1. Classification (GTDB taxonomy): domain Bacteria; phylum Desulfobacterota; class Desulfuromonadia; order Geobacterales; family Pseudopelobacteraceae; genus JBGSQR01. Next base: position 12,591 of record JBGSQR010000130.1, read on the forward strand.
TGCTAAAGGCAGATCACCATCCGACAGATCCAACTCGCCCTCAACGTCGGCCTTTTCCTTGAGCTCATCCAGCGTAAACAGCTCTTTTGCAGATTCAATAATGCTCTCTTCAATAAGAGGAGCATCTCCCGGCAACAACGCAGGAGTATCGGCATCAAGGCCTTCAGCCGGTGTGGCACGGCCGGCCAGCTCATTCAATATGGAATTGGAGGGCTTGGTGTTTTTTAAAGACA
>JBGSQR010000185.1:0-11592 GCA_041737975.1 Geobacterales bacterium
AAAAAACACGACTCCATCCACACCTTTAAGGATCAGCTTCCTGGAGGCATCATAAAAGACCTGACCCGGGACAGTATAAAGATGGAAGCGGGTTCTGAAACCGTGTATCTCACCAAGAGCAAGCGGAAGGAAGTCAAAAAACAGAGTACGCTCGGTCTCGGTAGCAAGACTGATCATCTTGCCCTTGGCTTCAGGCGCCGTCTTTTGGTAAACATACTGCAGGTTCGTTGTTTTCCCGCACAAGCCCGGTCCATAGTAGACAATCTTGCAGTTTATTTCACGTGAAGCATAGTTTATGAAAGACATCTTGGATTACTCCATGATTGTTAGCTAAATAGATTATCTATATCGTCATCGGTAATTTCAGCAAACGGGAAGTCTGAGCCACCTTTTTTCTCTTTATCCTCGGCCTTCCTGAGCAGCTTATCGAAAATAGCAGACAGTTCTTCAGACGACTTTTTCACCCTCAACCTGACAAGACCAAGTGAGGAACGATTATCGAATAGCACAACAAGAATAACCCGACCGCTCACGATCGAGATATGCAGGTTATCCTTTTCACCCTCATGGAACAGGATCGAGAACTCCTTCTCACCGATCAGCTTTGCCAAACCGCCAGTAGCAGCGATATTGCCAGCTGTGAGTGATGCCAGAGAAGTTGTATCAAAACGATCTGTCTCGCCAACTCCGGAAATAAGCTGGCCGTTTTTGTCGACCAGAAAAATAACCTTTGCATTGGCTTCTCTCAACAGTCGATCAATAACCCGGTTGAGTTCCTGAAACTCTTCTTCATACATGACCATGTTCGAAGTGGACATGCTCTCTCCTTGCCTAACGGCTGACGGCGGCCTGGTAAAATGTTAAAAATCAGATAGTGGAATTCTATATCAGATTTAATATACTGTTTCAAGCTTATTAAATACATTAATTTAACTGGATAATTTCCCGACACAACTTCCACTTCCCAAACAGGCTGTTGTCACTTAATTCAATTATTTCAATGCTGTTTATTCTTGAGCTAAAATCACCTTTCAGGTACGATAAATAAAGTTAAATTCAACATTATTGGAGAACTATGCAATCTGAATTTTCACCAAAATGGATAGCCTGGGAAACAACCCAAAAATGTAACCTACATTGCGTACACTGCCGATGTTCATCGGAGATGACCTCTTCACAGGGCGATTTCACCACGGAAGAAGGCAAAAAACTGCTAAAGGAAATAGCTGATTACTCCAAACCGGTAGTAGTACTTTCCGGAGGAGAGCCGCTGCTGAGGCCAGACATCTTTGAACTTGCCAACTACGGCACTTCACTTGGACTGCGCATGTGCATGGCGACCAACGGATCACTGGTAACCGATGAAGTCTGCGCCAAGATGAAACAAGCCGACATCAAAATGGTCTCCCTTTCCCTTGATGGAAGTAACGCAGAAATTCACGATAACTTCAGACAGTCACCAGGCGCTTTTGATGCTGTGGTTCGTGCAGCTGAAACATTTAAACGAAACGGGCAGAAATTTCTGATCAACTCATCCTTTACCAAACGTAACCAACACGACATCGCCGACACTTTCAAACTGGCGAAAAAACTCGGCGCAACAGCATGGTACATGTTCATGATTGTCCCAACCGGACGCGGTGAAGAAATTATGAGTGAGCTGATCTCCAAAGAAGATTACGAGGAGATTTTGGACTGGCATTACCAGCAGGACAAACTGGGCGAAGAGATATTGATCCGCCCGACCTGTGCCCCCCACTACTACCGGATCGTACTTCAGAAATCAAAAGCCGAAGGTGAAAAATTTGAGCAACGCTCCCTGACCTTTGCAACCGGTTCCGGCAAAGGCTGTATAGCAGCCCAAAGCATCTGCCTGATCGATTGCTTTGGCAATGTAAAGCCCTGCTCTTATTTCCACAGAACTGCCGGCAACGTTAAACAGACGCCTTTCCGCGAAATATGGGAAAACTCAGAACTCTTCAAGGACTTGCGTGACTTTAAATCCTATAAGGGTAAATGCGGGCAATGCGAATACATCAATGTATGTGGCGGATGCCGGGCACGGGCAGATGCCGTATACGGTGATTACATGGAAGAAGAACCGTTCTGCAACTACGTGCCGATCAAGGCTCAAAAAGGTTCCTGACATTTTGAAATCAATAAATAATAGCATCAGGACATTTTATTTATTGACAAGAGCAGGATAAGCAGGGTATAAAAAAAATCCTTTTGCCCAGATAGCTCAGTCGGTAGAGCAGAGGATTGAAAATCCTCGTGTCGGCGGTTCGATTCCGTCTCTGGGCACCACTTATTGCGTTTGTAGCTCAGCTGGATAGAGCAACGGACTACGAATCCGTAGGTCGGGAGTTCGAATCTCTCCAAGCGCGCCAACAATTCAAGGACTTACGAGAAATCGTAAGTCCTTTTTTGTTTTCCGGATTCCGGGCCAATCCGGAACAAACATTTCCTTAGTTTGATTTCTCCTGAATAATTTGCAACGTCACTATTTACTATCTGCCTCCCCTGAACTATTGTTATTCACGAAATCTGAAACACCACTGAAATCAATAAACCCATTATGACGTCCACTTTAAAGTCCACTATGCAAAAGGGGCTCTGAACATGAAAAACTTTTTCGAGTTTGATAAATTCAAAACCAGCTACAAGCAGGAAACACTGGCTGGAATAACCACTTTTTTGACCATGGCCTACATCATCATCGTAAACCCGGCCATCCTGGAAAACGCAGGCATTCCCAAAGGCCCGTCTATTACGGCCACCATACTTGCATCCGTAATCGGAACGGTGATCATGGCATTATGGGCAAGACGCCCCTTTGCCATCGCACCGTATATGAGTGAAAACGCCTTCATCGCCTTTGTTGTAGTTAAAGTGATGGGTTACACTTGGCAGGTAGCACTGGGCGCCGTCTTCATCGCCGGGGTTCTTTTCACCGTGCTGACAATTTTCAAAATCAGAAGCTGGCTGGCCGAATCAATTCCCATGTCACTTAAAGCCAGCTTTGCAGTAGGCATCGGTCTGTTTCTTACTTTTATCGGTTTAAATGAAATCGGCCTGGTAGCCCTGGGAGTACCGGGCGCACCTGTAAAACTGGGTAATATCGCTTCGCCTTCCGTTCAGTTGGCGGTGGCCGGTTTTCTTCTGGTTGTAGTACTGATGGCTCGTCGGGTACATGGTGCACTGGTTATCGGAATTATCGCCACAACAATCGGCTCCATCCTTTTGGGTATAACCCCACTGCCGACTCAATTTATCAGCATGCCTCCATCATTGGAGCCGATCTTTTTCAAGCTCGACATTGCCGGAGCAATGACCGCCCAGTTTTTCCCGGTTGTAATGGTAATTTTTATCATGGCTTTTCTGGATACGGTCGGCACGCTGATCGGACTGTCCATGCGGGCCGACCTGCTGGATGAAAACGGCAACCTGCCGGAGATAGAACGACCAATGCTGGCCGATGCGCTGGCAACCATGGCAGCTCCCATACTGGGCACAACCACCACAGGCGCTTATATTGAGTCAGCCGCCGGAATAGAGGAAGGTGGTCGAACCGGCTTTGCGGCGCTGGTTGTTGCAGGCCTGTTCGCCCTTTCACTATTTTTCGCTCCTCTATTTACGATTGTACCGCCACATGCTTACGGAATTGCTCTGGTTGTTATCGGTTCATTTATGATCCGCCCGATCTCACTGCTCAACTTTGATGACATGACCGAACTGATTCCGGCCTTTCTGACTGTTGTGCTGATGATTTTCACTTACAACATCGGTGTCGGCATGACTGCAGGTATGATTGCCTATGTACTGCTGAAACTTTTCACAGGTCGCGTCAACGAAGTAAAACCGGGCATGTGGGTTCTGGCGCTGCTTTCTGTTTCATTGTTTATATTCCTGCCAAAGTTCTAACCTCTTAAGCAGACGGTTTATTTATTATTCTCTAAATAAGTTTAATAAATTGAGCCCTCTGCTTTTCATCTCCCCTATAAAAAGTTACAACATATATTCAAGTTAAATTTTTAAAAACTACTAATTACAATCAAACACAGATACGAAACCTTACACTTAATGTCGACAAGTTTTACACCACAAAATTAGTAATCCATAACCCACCGAAAGTACTACTCTAAAAATTATGGTACAAAATATGCTTTTAAAAACAGCATAATATAAATTTTAAGGAGGCTAGACCATGCGCAAAACAATCCTTACACTGCTCGCTTTCGCCATGACAGCATCCACTGCCCTGGCAATCTCCGTTGACATTAATGGGACTAATTATTCCTCGGCAAATTTTTCAACAACTTACGATTTTATCAACAAGTCTTCAGGCTCATCTGACAGTGGAGCAGACAAAATCAACATAGTAGATTTCATCTTAAATGGGCGACTTAACAGTGGAGACCACAAATACACACTGGTAAACGGTTCAACGGCTAGTAGTCCAACAGAGACCTGGTTTGCCAATGGTGCAGTTAATGTGCTTATCAATGAAATCGCCGGATATGCACCAAATAACACTTTTGGTTATTACACCATGGGTCAGAATAACGCAGCCGCAACCACCGAACTTTTTCCAGGCTCAGCTGGAACTAACTACTCCAAATCATTCACTCTTTCACCTGCAGCCATGTTTGGATTTTATCTTGGAATAAACGGAACAAGTTTAAATTACTTTACTGAGGCAAATCGAAATCCTGCTAACGAGAAACATGTGGCAATCTTTAGGGAAGATATCTCAAACACCTATATACTGGGCTTTGAAGATTTAAGTTTAACAACTGGAGACAGGGATTTTCAGGACATGATCGTTAAAGTAACCGTCAATCCTGTCCCGGAACCAGGAACCTTGGTACTACTTAGTGCCGGTATGTTTGGTTTTGCTGTCTGGTATCGCAGACGCGAAAACAAATAGTCGATAAATTTTACACTTACAAAATTAAAAGGACTTGGGCGTAGCGCTCAAGTCCTTTTAATTTTCTGGTAAAATAATTTTCCCTGAAGGAGAGCAAACAAAAATTCAATTAAAAAGACCAGTATTTCAGAAATAAAATCCTGAAATACTTATTATTCAGGTTTAGCGGTCAAAAACAACTCAATACTGATAATATCACTCACCAGATGCATGCCCAGCTTCTCGAAAAAACGTCCCGATCCATAGATAATACCCCACTGAGTCCGGTCAATATCAAATGAAGACTGCAGTTTAATCGAACCACCCGCCTGGGGAACTATTTCCATAGAAAACGAGAGCGGCTTTGTCTTACCTATCAGCTGCAAAGTTCCATTTATAAGCACATTGGGCGCACCGGCGGGAGCATCTTCAACTTTTTTTGAACTGCTCACCCTGAAAGCGGCAGTAGGATGATTGACCACATCAAAAAAATCATCACTTACCAAATGGCTGATCAACATTTTATTGTAGACCTCATCCTTCAGGTCAAAATTTACAATTGAGTTCATATCAAGAGTTATCAACCCCCAGGAAGGTACACCGCTATCAATCACCATCTCGCCACCGGCAACATTGAGTGTCCCGTAATGCCTGCCGTTGATATTACGCCCGGTCCACTCCACCCTGCTTGCAGCAACATCCAGAATATAACTGCCATCAACAAGAACAGGGATCTCCAGCTTCTCTGTCCCTTGAGGTTCAACAGAATATCCTGCCTTTTGCCATGCTTCCAGCCCTCCCGCAAGCTCGCATACATTTTGGTAACCGGCACGGCTCAGTTTTTCAACAGCAATAGCAGCATCCTTGGAACGGTCACTAGCCCCATAAACAACAATCCTGGTATTGGGGTCATTGACGATGGAAGCGACTTTATCCAAAAAAACCATTTCAAAGACACAGGCATTCTGTGCACCTGGAATATGCTCATTTTCACAGTATTCCGGCGGCAGGGTATCGATGATGCAAACAGGTGTTCCGGCATCACATGCACACTTCAGATCAAGAACTGATATTTTGGTTTTCATATAATTCACCTCTTTCGGAAAATTATGTAATAGACAATGCAGATAATAAACTCTTTATTCCTGTTAATATTATATCGCCAGATCAAATTTTCTCAATCATCCTAATCTGCTCACATTCCAAGTGACCCTTTTTTTGTGTTTATTCATTTACTAACGATAAAATGATCTGTATATTTTTGCCGGCATATCAGCAAGTTATATTTCTCACAATTGGACATGCAAAGCCATAACCAGACAGCTGGACAAATTAAAGGGAAACAGGTTCAGGCCGAAGATAAAAATTATTTGTGAGGGCCTGATCCAAAATACTTTCGACACTGCCCGCTGATATTTGGGAAAGAATGGGGGATTTAAAATGGAAGCAGAAAACTCTTATGGCATCGGTTTTTTCATTTCCAGGAACTTTCATATTCTTTGCCGTGAAGATAAAGAGTACCGATTCCATATTATAAAGCCAAACTGCAATTTTGAGCCGGTTCAATTAGATTTTTATAAAGCCAGAAATTTTATTGAAACCCACCCTGTATGTACAAATATCACCAATCACGAGATAAGGATTATGCAATACAGTGAGATCCAGAATATCCTCCTAGGCAGGTCGCCTGAAAGCACTGTGATGTCTCTGGCGATTGTTAGTGAAGAAGAGGATGAGGAACCACTTCACTGACACCACCTTTACTTCTTGATAATTATTCCTATTTTACAAAGGATCAAACATGAAAATACAGGACATCCCTTTTGGCATAACCGATTGGTCGCAGATCCAAAGTACAGAGCATAAAGGCGAACGCGGATCGGCTTACTGGCGCACCCAGCAGTTTGGCAACATCCGAGTTCGCATGGTTGAATACACACCCGGCTATCTGGCCGACCATTGGTGCAACAAGGGACACATCCTGCTCTGTGTCGAAGGCGAGCTGCACACAGAACTCGAAGATGGCCGCAGGTTCACGCTGCAACCGGGTATGAGCTACCAAGTAGCCGACAATGCAGAACCTCACCGTTCTTATACGGAAGTCGGAGCTAAATTGTTTATTGTAGATTAATCAAAGCTGCAACATTCTTTGCTCTGGTTCTCCTGAAAGACTCAAGCAGCACCTAAAACCCCATAATACCTATAAATGGAGGAAATTTTTGTGACATATTTTCTGTGGTCGGATAACTACAGCGTCAAGGTAAAGGAAATTGATGATCAGCATAAAAAACTGTTCGGCATGATCAACACATTGCATAAGGCAATGCTTTTACATAGGGGACGTGAGCTGCAGAAGCAAATAATAGTCAATATGGTGGATTACGCAAAAACGCATTTTGAAACTGAAGAGCAGTATATGCAGAAACTGAATTATCCGGGTTACAGTGATCACAAGACAGAACACGACCTATTCACGGCAAAAGCCCTTGAATTAGAAGAGCGGCTGGATGGTGCCGGCTTTGTCCCGACAATGGAAATAACTAATTTTCTTAAGGAGTGGTTAAACAACCATATCCTCGGAACCGACCAGAAGTATTCACAGTTCTTCAACGAGAACGGTCTGTATTAAAATAACGGCTGAATAAATTCAATTCCCGTGTGAGGTCTTATTGAAGGTCGTAAAATGGCTGGCAGCAATCGCCCTTGGCTGCATCATCAGCTATGCCGTTTACATTGGTGTTGCACTATACCGTCTTCCATCGGTAACGGCGCTCGCCGACAGCAAAATGAGCATGGATATCCAGGTCAAGGACTGGCAGGGAAAAGAACATCCGTTTGTCGTCGGCCCACGAAACCCCCTGTGGATCGCCTCTAATAATATTCCGCTGGAGATGGAATGGGCAGTTATAGTGGCCGAAGATGCCAATTTCTACCGGCATGAGGGAATTGACATAAAAGCGATCAAGGAGGCCATCAAATATGACCTGGAGAAAAAACGGATGGCCCGCGGCGCTTCCACAATCACCCAGCAGACAGCCAAGAACCTTTTCCTGACCCGAGAAAAATCTGTGAACCGTAAGATCAAGGAGATTTACCTTGCCAAGCGCATGGAGCAGTCTCTGACCAAAGGAAGAATCCTCGAACTTTACCTTAATATCATTGAACTTGGACCAATGGTGTACGGCATTAGCCATGGGGCAAAATACTATTTCGACAAACCGGCCAGCGCCATGACAGCACGGGAATGTGCTTTTCTGGCCGCCATGCTACCCGGCCCGCAAAAGACTTACAACCCATACCGCCACCTGGATCGAGTACTGAAGCGCTCCGACATGTTGCTGAAACTCTTGCACCAAAAGGGTGTGCTGACGGAAGCGGAATACCGTCAGGCCCTTGCAGAAACGCCTAATATCAGCGGCATGCAGAAGAAAGTGGATCAAAGTTTTTCCAGAAAGGTGAAGAAATTTTTCAAGGATATATTCGGTATTTTCCGATGAGGGCTTTCAACCGGCCATAGCAGAACTAAAACCAATCAAAAGTTAACCGGAGTTTTTTATGGCAAATGACGTCGACGTACTGGTGATCGGAACAGGAACAGCCGGATATACTCTTGCACTGGCCCTAAGCAAGGGCGGTCGGCGTGTCACGGTGGTGGATAACCGACCTTATGGCGGAACCTGCGCCATGAGAGGATGCCAACCTAAAAAATATCTGGTTGCTGCTGCCGAAGTTGCCCACCTCTCCCGACAGATGTCACTGATCGGAATCCATCCGTCCGCGCAAATAAATTGGCCCGCCTTGATGCAATCCAAATCCGCTTTCACAGACGCTGTACCGGCCCGCACCATCAAGGATTTTCAGAAAGCCGGCATCGAACAGCTGCACGGCACTGCACGTTTTATTTCTCCGGACGAAGTTACCATCGACTCCGACCGTTCTATTCGTCCGGATCATATCGTGATTGCAACCGGTTCCAGAACAACAAAACTTGATTTTCCGGGTGCAGAATATACCTTAACCAGCGATGATTTTCTTGAAATGAAACAGCTGCCGCGACGTATAGCATTTATCGGTGGAGGTTATATCGCCATGGAGTTTGCCCACGTTGCACGGGCTGCCGGTGCGGAGGTCAGTGTACTGCAGCGCAGCCAGAGAATTATGAAACACTTCGATGCCGAGTTGGCCAATCTGCTGACTGAAGCATCTCTCGCCAGCGGCATCGCCATTAATACCGGGTACAATGTCTGTGACATAAAAAGGATCAATGGGATATTCATCATCAGTGGCAATGAAGGATGTGCCAAAACTGTGGAAGCGGATCTCGTAGTGAACAGTTCCGGTCGAGTACCGGACCTGGATGCTCTTGATCTGAAGGCGGGAGGAGTAAGCAGCTCTCTCCGCGGTATCAGCGTCAACGAATTCCTGCAGTGCATCAGCAACCCTCGCGTCTACGCCATTGGCGACGCCTGCGGAGCTGGGCCGATGTTAGCAACCGTCGCCGACATGCAAGCCACACTGGCGGCCGATAACATTCTGCACGGAAACAATCAGATTCCGGACTACCGCGTCGTACCGAGCGTTGTTTTCACTCAGCCTCCACTAGCGCAGGTCGGCATGAATGAGGAAGAAGCCCTGGCCTCCGGCCTCCACTTCCGCGTCAACCGCGGTCACATGAACAGGTGGCCCTCATCGCGCCGGATCGGGCAGGAACACTCTTTTTACAAGGTCATCCTTGAAGAGGAAACTGGCCGAATACTGGGTGCCCACCTATTCGGCCATAATGCGGGTGAGGCGATAAACATCTTTGCCATGGCCATGAAGTTCGGACTCAGCAATCACGATTTGAAGCAAATGCTTTGGGCTTATCCAACAAATGTTTCTGATTTGAAATATATGATCAGCTGAGTGGTACCAGTTGCAACTTCAGACAGAAGTTTCCGGAACTTCTCGTAGAGAGAAATTAATCTGGGTAATACATAGCGATGTAAAATTGCCAGTATGACAAAACCAGGCAAATCATTACCCAGGCCGCCAGTAGCAACACCTAAAAAAGTGATCACATAGTATGGTGCAGTGGATCGGTGTGGTCACATCTGCTGATCTGCAGCTCGCTGGGTGAAGAAAGGATTGGCGAAAAACAGGATCATCAGCATAATTATTGCGGTCTATCAGTGAAAGATAATATGGGGTTATGGAGAGCGGGAATTTTGCAATCGTTTCCGAGATCTGCTCTTTTTCCTCGACGCTGAATTTGATCCCGAGCAAACGTTCAAAAGTTTCTATATCATGAATAGAGTGTTTCAGCTGCCATTTCCAGTCTTTCCAGTGCGATATCCCGCTGCTTTAGGCAATTTTCTGAGCAATATCCTGTTGTCCTTCTGTATAGATTTTCATTTGGACTCCTGTTTAGTATTTTTAAATAGACGCTTAAAGCAGGCGCCTTATCACCAGTGCTGGTCTATTTCCTCTTTTTATGTGATGTCTTTTTCCTTTTGTTCTTCTTTCCAGACTTAACAACTTTCTTTTTTCTGGTTTTATGTTTCTTTTTTTTCAGCATTTGTTTTTTACGTTCTTCACCTGCTGTCAACCTGGTCTGCTCGATACGCAGGCTATATAAAAGCTCACTGGTTTCAAGCAAACTAGGATCGGCCATTTTAGCGGCATCAAGATAGATCTTCGCTTTATCGAGCTCACCCAGACGCAGATAAACTTTGCCAAGCCCCTTCAGTGATCTGGCATGATCCTTTTTGAGTAACAGTGCAGCCTGATATGCGACAATTGAGCCCTGATAATTTTTCCTGGATTCAAGCACCAGTCCAAGTTTGAAGTGGCTATTCGGATCATCAGGAAAGACTTCAACACCTTCTTTCACAAGTTCAAAAAGTTCATTATATCTCTTTAACTCCACACATAATGCGATCAAGTTATTGCGGGCATGAAGGTCATTCCTATCAAGCCTGAGAACAGTCCTATACTGAATTGCCGCCTCTGATACCTTACCCCTCTTCCTGTAGAGTGCACCAAGCTCCTTATGTGCTTCCAGATTATCCGGAGCCAACCTGATCGTCTCCAGATATTCCGTAATTGCCTCATTATATTTTTTACTTCTGTCATAAGTCCTTGCCAGCCTGAAGTGCAGCAATGGATTTTCCGGATGCTTGTTCAATAACTCCTTGTACTCCCGAACGGCTAGAGGAAAATCCCCGCGCAGAGTAAATATGTCGGCCAGATGCCTTCTCGCATCGCCATTTTCCGGATCCTGCCTTACAACGTTCAAATACTGCTGTTCTGCTTCGTCCAGTTTACCCTGACGTTCATAAAGCACTCCCAGTGTGTAGCGAATATCACTGTTATTTCTGTCAGCATTTAATAGCTGTTTATACAGTAAAGTGGCCTGGTCATCATTCCCGGCAGACATCAACACATCGGCCAATTTGCGCATGGCATCCAACCTGCCTGGACGCTCCCTGAGCGCCGCTTGATATGCAGAGATAGCCCTGTCATATTTCCATGCCAGTAGATAAGTATCGCCCTCTTGTATGTAACCACCCGGATCATCCGCACTCTCATTGCCTGCCATGGAGTATAAATTGCCATATAGCAAACGCCTGGCAAGACCTTCATGATAACGTCGTTCTGTCTTCCCAGACAATGCTGCCGAAAGATGAACTGCCGACTCGTCG
>JBGSQR010000210.1:0-3785 GCA_041737975.1 Geobacterales bacterium
AGATTCAGGTATCATCGAAGCTGTTCGGGCGTGTGGCAGCTGTTCATGTAAATAAGGGAGAGTACGTCAAGAAGGGGCAGCTGCTCATTACTCTCGACAGTCCTGAAATCCAGGCGAAAATGGCACAGGCCACAGCCGCGCAAAGGTTTGCCGGTGCCCAGCGCGACAAGGCCTTTAAAGGACCTCGTCAGGAAGAACTCCGAGCATCACTGAGTAACTGGCAAAAAGCCAAGTCTGCGGCTGATCTGGCCGACAAGACTTTCCGCAGGATCGACCGACTGAGGGCTGACGGCGTTGTATCTGCTCAGAAGCGCGACGAAGCAGAAGCCCAATGGCAGTCGGCATCAAAAACGGTTGAAGCCGCCAGGGCCTCTTACGATATGGCCCTGGCTGGTGCCAGAACGGAAGACAAGGCTGCCGCCGCAGCTCAGGCAAGCCAGGCGGCAGGCGCGGTGGCCGAGGTAAATGCTCACATGCACGAGACGTCACTGTACGCTCCTGTTGACGGACAGATTGTGGATCTGCTCTGTGATCCGGGGGAACTGGTCAGTCCCGGCTTTCCTACTATCAGTATAGTGGATCTGCGCGACGCCTGGCTGACCTTCAACGTCAGGGAAGACCTGCTGGCACATATCAGAATGGGGGATGTCATCACGGCCAGTATTCCTGCCCTCGATAACCGCCTGATCAAGGCAAAGGTTAACTATATCTCGGCTCTGTGTGATTTTGCTACCTGGCGCGCCACCAAGACCTCGGGTGACTTTGATCTGAAAACCTTCGAGGTCCGACTTACCCCTGTTGAAGTGGTAGAAGGTTTGAGGCCCGGCATGAGTGCGATAGTCACCATGGGTGCGCCCCGGCCATGAAGCTGCCGGCAATTAAACGATGGAAAGCGGATGAACAGGCCGGCTTTAAGGCTGTGGTTCGCCGGGAACTGGTCAGAATATTCTCTCACCGCATCTACCTGCTGATGGTCCTGTTCCTGCCGCTTGTCTCTTTCGCTGTTCTGGCAGCCATTTTCAGCACCGGGTCGCCCCGTCATCTGCCAATTGCCGTATACGATGCCGATAATACGGATTTTTCCCGTCGCCTGGTCCGCCTGTTGGATGCGGCCCCAACGCTCCACGTCGCTCAGCGGGTGACGGACCTGAAAGAAGGTAAAGCACTGATCCTGTCCGGTGGGAGTTATGCACTGGTGGTTCTGCCCAAGGGGCTGGAACGGGACCGCTTTCGTGGCCAGGGCGCCCAGGTGACCAGTTTTTACAACAATCAATCCATGACTGCCGGAAGTATTGTAAACCGGGGCATCAGGGACACGCTAAAGGCAGTTTCAGCAGAGCTTGACCAACAATCGCGCCAGCAGCGCGGAGAAATGAAGACAGCGGCTACAGTTCACGCGGAACCGATCATTGTGGAGAGCCGTGCTCTGTTCAACCCCTATCTGAATTATCTTTACTTCCTGGCGGGCGCCCTGATGCCGACCATGCTTCAGATCTTCATCATTGTTGTCACTGTCTATGCGGTCGGTGTTGAGATGAAGGAGGGCAGCGCCCGGGAATGGCTCGACACGGCAGGCGGCTCGCCATGGCAGGCGGTGGCAGGCAAGCTGGCCCCCTATACGGCTGGTTTTCTCTTTGTGGGGCTGTTGATGAACAGTTATCTCTTTCTCTGGCTGAAACTTCCGCTGCGGGGGAGCGTCACCCTGATTGCTATGGCAACGGTTCTGCTGGTGCTGTCGTACCAGGCGGTAGCGCTTCTGATTGTGGCAGCCACTGCAAATCTGCGAATTTCATTGAGTACTGCAGCGATCTATGCCGCGCCTGCCTTTGCCTTTGCCGGGATCACCTTTCCTGTGATGGCCATGCCGCTGTCAGGGAAAATCTGGGGGGCACTCCTGCCGCTCAGCTATTACCTGATTATCCTTCTGGATCAAGGGATGCGGGGAGCTCCGGTGTCCGTGTCGCTTCCCGCACTGGCGGCCATGTGCGGTTTTGCCATTGTTATACCGATTCTGGTCGTGCCCCGTCTCGGAAGATTGATGGCGGACGAGCAGCAGTGGGGCAAGCGATGAAAGAATTTATTCGGGTCTGGCGGGAGGAATATGGAATCATCTTTGGCGACAAAGGTGTGTTGATGATTTTTTTTGGCGCGATTTTCTTTTACTCAATCTTCTATCCGCTACCCTACGCCAATGAGGTCCTGAAAGATGCACCTCTGGCTGTTGTTGACCTGGACCACTCATCCCTGAGCAGGCAGCTTACCCGGATGGTCGATGCCCACGAGAGCACCAGGGTAGCTGCACAGGCAGCCAGCCAACTGGAGGCTGAACAGCTGTTTTTTGCCCGGAAAGTGCACGGTATCCTGATCATCCCCCGTGATTTCGAGCGCAATATCCTGCGCAAAGAACAGAGCAGCGTGGCGGTCTACAGTGATGCCAGCTATTTCCTTCTGTATCAGCAGGTCATGACCGGGGTCGCCGTGGCGACCGGCACACTCTCGGCCGGAATCGAGATCAAACGGATGCAGGCTGGAGGTTTTAGCGAAGCCCAGGCCAAGCAGTTCCGTGACCCGCTGCAGCTCGTGGCCGTGGCACTCTTTAACCCATCAGGGGGCTATGCCAGCTATGTGGTGCCGGCGGTGCTGGTGATGATCCTGCAGCAGACACTCCTGATCGGGGTCGGCATGCTGGGAGGCACTGCCAGGGAAGATCGTGAACAAACGGCCAAAACTAATCCGGTCCAAGGTCACCTTCGCCTACAGGGAGAAGGAATCGGTTATGGTACAGTCATCGCCCATGTTCTCGGTAAATCTGCCGCGTATTTTTCAATCTACCTGTTCAACGCTGTCTATTACTTTATTGTTCTTCCCCGGCTCTATAATTTCCCGCAACGTATTAATTTTCCGGATCTGGCCCTGCTGGTGCTTCCTTTCCTGCTGGCGGTTATATTTCTGGGGCTGTCACTGGCGACACTGTTCCGCCACCGTGAGGCATCAATGCTGGCTCTGATGTTTACCTCACTGCCGGCCCTGTTTCTGGCCGGATTTTCCTGGCCGAAGGAGTCCATACCAGTCTGGCTGCGCAGTGTGTCATACCTGCTTCCCAGCACTGCCGGCACTGACGGATTGTTGCGCATCAATCAGATGGGGGCTTCACTGCAGGATGTGCGTTTCGATTTGCTTGTACTCTGGGGGCTTGTCGCCCTGTATTTTATTATGGCCTGCTTATCTGTAAAACGCTTTGCCAGATAGTTTAGCTGTGAATCAGAATTTCGGGATCTGAATACGGCTGATCATCAGTGAACCGGAAACGGCGTAAACCAGCACCAGAGGATGCAGTGTGAAACCGGCAATCAGGACCTTGCCGAACCAGATTGATTCATGCAGGGCCCCCTGTGATGAAGCCAGGAACATCAACAGCACCAGCAATATTGATGTCGGTATTGGAGTCCCTTCAAAATACTTGACTTTATCCCCACCTTCCGACAGTTCATCCGCTGTTACATTGTAGCGGGCCAAGCGAGATACCCCGCAGGCAACGAAAAAGGTCAGTATAATTCGATCATACAAGCCCTGCATGCCGCAACCGTAACCGATTACTGCCGGTGCTACCCCGAAAGAGATTATGTCGGAAAGCGAATCAAGTTCCCGGCCCATTCCGGAAGACTTCTGCCGCCATCTGGCAATCCGTCCATCCAGTACATCAAAAATTAGTGCAGCAAGGACCAATCCGCAGGCAAAGTAGACATGCATTACGTCGGAAGTCTTTATGTAGGTCAGCATGGAAA
>JBGSQR010000257.1:0-7779 GCA_041737975.1 Geobacterales bacterium
CCTGTGTTCTGAAATTCTTCCACTGCAATGGTTGAGATATCACTGCGCAGTTGATTGAACCCTCTAATATCCTTATAGTTCAAACGATTGGTCAGCATAACAACGAACAGGTCCTGACCCGGATCTATCCAGATTGAAGACCCGCTGTAGCCGGTGTGGCCAAAGGAAACCTCCGAGAACAATTGACCTCTCGGTGCAGAATAAGGGGATTTGATATCCCATCCCAAGCCTCGCACCACATCACTGTTACTGCATGAAAAAGGTGTTGTCATCTTTTTTACTGCCTGTTCAGACAGGATCCGCCTGCCATCAATCACACCACCCGCCAGCAATAATCTGGCAAATCTGGATAAATCCTCCGCAGAGCTAAACAGACCGGCATGACCGGCCACACTGCCAAGGCGCCGGGAATTACGATCCTGAACGATCCCGATGTCTGATCCAACTGTTGGCGCAATCCGGCTAGCCAAATTCAGTGCAGGCAGGAACATGGTTTCAGAGGTAAAAAGCGGCGTAAAGATCTCTTCGCGACAATAGACGTCCAAGGTCTTGCCCGAAACACGCTGGACCAACTCTCCCAACAGAATGAAATTGATGTCGGCATAGTTAAAGCTGCTGCCCGGCCGTTGATGATTTATTTCTGCAGCCGCCCTGAAAACGGCTGTTTTCATTGCCTGATTTGTACTCATATCAAAGTCGGTGAGTCCCGAGGTATGAGTCAGCAGGTGAAGAATAGTTGCATTTCCTAAATCCGAGCCTTTGAATTCCGGAAACCATCGGATCAATGGATCCTTCAGGGAAATACGCCCTTCATCCAGCAATTTCATTATTGCCGGTGTTGTTGCAATTACCTTTGTCAACGAGGCAATATCGAAAATAGTCTGTTCATCAAGAAGAGGTGAATCAGGATTGGCAGTCAGTCTTCCACGGGACGTACTGGAAAGAATCCCATCGTGGTTGCCAATTACAACGACTCCACCACCAATCAGTTTGTTGGATATGGCGCGCTCAATGAGAAAATCGATTGTGACGCTGCTGCCGTAGTCAGGTACTCCAACGGAAGCGGATATAGTTGAGGCAGAAAAGAATATGACGAGTAAAATTGAAGAACAAAATAAACGCATTTTATACCTTGTTGGAATGCAGGCTGTTGATCGCATTTGCCGGCACCAGCTCCGGACAGCGTTCAGGCATCCCGGCATTTACCATAGCATGCCTACAGATGATAGTATTGTGATAACTATCACCTGAACCAGGATAATGGAGCAATCCTGATACTGTTACAGTACGCTTTCCGATTTATCTGTTATAGTTAATAGATGCAACTCATCGAGTATATCAAATGAAACGTCGAGAATTTCTTGAACTGGCAGCCTCCACTGTCGGCACCCTTCTGGTTGGAGCCTGTGCTACAAGCCCACCTTTGATACTGGATAAAAACCTATCAGCCACCATTGATCGCCTGCCCTACCGGGGACTGGCCATGTCCCTGCCTGAAGAACAGGATTACGAGGCCCGGATCGAAGGAATGATTCCTGCTGCTCTGCGTGGCACATATTTCCGCAACGGGCCGGGACTGTTTGAGCGCGACGGAGTTCGCAAGCGCACCATCCTGGATGGCGACGGAATGGTTCAGCAGTTTCGTTTTCATGACAATGGTGTTCACTACCGGACCAGTTTCGTGCAGACAGAAAAGTACCGGGCAGAATCCGCAGCCGGGAAGTTTATCTATCCATCCTGGAGTACCCAGGCACCCGGCGGTTTTTTGAAAAACTTCTGGGTCACCGAAGGTATCAAGAGCCAGGCCGGCATTACCGTTTATCTAGTCAACAACAAACTGTATACATTTGATGAATCCTCCTACCCCTATGAAATGGACCCGGCAACCCTGGCAACCATCGGCGAAACCTCGCTCGGCATTCCAAGGGAGAAGACAGTCTTTTCAGCTCATTCCAAGATCGATCCCCATAACGGTGAATGGCTGCATTTCGGGGTACTTTACGGCCCATCACCGCAGTTGCATATTAGCGTGTTCCATGCAGACGGTCGCCTGAATTATCACCGGGTAGAACCAATGCCACGCTTTGTCTACATTCACGACTGGTTCGTATCCACCAACTATCTCATCGTCAGTCTTCATCCGGTAGATATTGACTTTTGGCCGGCCCTGCTGGGGCTGCGCAGCATTTCCGATTCTCTTCGCTGGAGACCGGAAAAAGGCAACCTACTGCTGGTTATCCCACGCAACCAGTCCGGAAAGGCGCATCAGCTGGAAACACCAGCCTGCTTCATGTGGCACTCCATCAACGCCCGTGACAATGGCAGTGAAATCGTTGCCGAGTTTATCGGTTACGACAATCCAGACCATTTTGTGGGCAAAGATCCGGTTATTTCTGCAGTTATGCAGGGACGCGAAGGAGAACATAAGTATCCGGGACTGCTGCGGCGCTACATTATTGATCTGGCCGGCAAAAAGGTTCGCAGTGAAATAATCGGAACCGACAATTGCGAGTGGCCGCGCATTGATGATCGTCTTTTGTGCAGTTCATATCGCCATGTGTGGCTCGCTCAGGCAAGAGCGGGTGATTTCTTCGCGTCTTCAGTTGATCGGTATGATATGCAAAGTGGAAAGGTAGAGCGCTATGATTTTGGAAAGCAGGTTTACTGTTCAGAACCTTATTTTGTCCCACGGCCGGGTGGCGGTCATGAGGATGGCTGGATACTTACGGAAGGTCTGGACGGGAAGAGCGGAAAAGCATTTCTGGCGATCCTTGATGCGGCACATCTGGCCGACGGCCCACTGGCGGTGATCCACCTGAAACATCATGTGCCCTACAGTTACCATGGGTGCTGGCAGGCGCATTGATTATAGTCACACAATACATATTCAAACTTTAAAAGCTGAGAATCTTACTTACCGCATCGATTCCCGCATGCATTCAACCAGAAAATCATATACCTCTTCCCGGGTTTCGATGAACCATGGCATCCTGTTAAGTGTCTCCTCAATCTGGTGCAGAACAAATCCATCCGTTGTGCCCAGTTCGTCCATTACAGCTCCAAACATGGGCAAAACCTCAAAAAGATCATCCCGGTCAAAGGGAGTTTTATCAGGTTTGCCTGTAAATTTCGGAAGGCTGCGATTTTCTATGTCGCGGGGATATTTGAATTGCAGATCGGATGGTTTGAGTTTTATTTTCATATTAACACCTCATTGAGCTTTCTCCCCCCCTTGCCTAGTGGCACCTACTTCTGGTGACGGGAGGGGGGGGCGACTTCGCTCAACATTCGTACCCTGAGCGGAGTCGAAGGGGACTTACTTTGATTCGCATCCGCCGCCGCAACTGCCACAACCACCCTTGCCATGCGGAACGCTCTGGGGCGATGGACAACTGCGGATCGATTCCACATCAATCTCCCAGACACCATCAACCAGCTCACCCTTAAGCGCACCATTTTTAATCATCATCAGTATTTTGGGAATGGTTGTATTCAGGACGTCAGCTGCTGTTTCAATCGTCATTACCTGGTATGTATTCTGTGACTTTTCCATAAAGCCTCCTTGGCTTGTGCTGTTATACACTCTTGCCTGTATAAATCTTGATCAGCTGGTTATTGTTAAGTGGACGACGGGTCTGCTGGGCAATCTTGCGAACCTTGTCCATCAGATGCATCGCCTCGGCACGGCTGATGGATATGCCCATATCGCGGTAGCGCTCGATCAAACCGCTGCTGCCGGAATGTTTTCCCACTACGATCTGACGGGTCAAACCGACTTCTGCCGGATCAAACCCTTCATAATTTTTTGGATCCTTGATGACTCCATCCGTATGCAGGCCGGATTCATGGGCAAAAACATTTTCTCCCACAACAGCTTTCCAGGCCGGCAGGGTGCGGTGGGAAGCCTTGGAAACAAACAGCGACAGCTCGCGAAAACGATGGGTATCAATGCCGGTCTCAATGCCACTGGCATGCTTCAATCCCATGACCACCTCTTCCAAGGCCGCATTTCCAGCCCTTTCACCCAGCCCGTTAACAGTTGTATTGGCTGACATGGCACCGGCCTGAATCCCTGCAATCGTATTGGCGGTTGCCATGCCGAAATCATTATGGGTATGCACCTCAATCGGCAGACCTGGAACAGCCTCCCGCAGTGCTGCTACTTTTTCAAACATACTGAATGGATCCATAATGCCGAGTGTGTCACAAAAACGGAAACGATCACCACCCATGGACATGGTTATTTCCATCAATTCCGCCAGAAAACCCAGGTCTGCCCTTGTTCCATCTTCACCGCCCACCAGAACATACAGTCCGTTTTCCTTGGCAAAACCCAGCGCCACTTTCAGCTGTTCCTTAACCCATTCGCGGGTTTTACGAATCTTGTTCTCAATCATGATATCCGAAACGGAAAGCGATATATCCACCGCCTTGACTCCGCAATCAATACTTTTTTGAATATCAGGCACCAGGGCCCGGTTCCAGGCGATCAGGCGGGCATTCAGCCCCAGGTCAACCAGGGCTTTGATTCCATCCCGCTCTTCTTTGCCCATGGCCGGAATACCGCACTCGATTTCATGTACACCGATTGAATCAAGCATGCGGGCAATGGTGATCTTGTCACGTTTGCTAAAAACCACACCGGCGGTCTGTTCACCATCACGTAAGGTTGTATCGTCTATGATAACTGAATTGTTTGTATTCATAACAACCTCCACGACTGTTTTTTCCTGTTTCAAATCAAGGATGAAATCAGCCGCAACTTCCCATTGTTGCCAATCCGAAAATATGCTTCGGGCGATAATCTGGCATGATGCCGCTATACATCAACTCGTTGCTGCCCTGAACCGTAAATCCGTGGGACTCAAGCTGTTCGGCTACGGAACTGTTTCCGACAGGCGCATCGCAAAAAACTTTGATACCGGCAGGGACCATCTCCATTACTGCATTGAGGATGCGGTTTGCAGAATCTTTTTCCACGGCAGCCCAGGGGCCAAGCTGCAAGGTTTCTCCATAGGGTTGCAGAACTGCAAAGGCATCAGCTTCTGCCTGAACATAACCACGCCTGCTGACTGTATGCAGCAGCGGATAGCGCTCATCACCCCAACCCAGTTTATCCAAAGCACTATTTACAGCAGTTGGCCCATTACTGATTATTGTACAGTGGTTGCCCCTGCCCTCTCCGACCCATCTGTTGATCGTATCAACCGTTCGAAAGCCGTACTTTGCATAAAGCGGCTTTCCTGATTCGGAAGCGGTCAGCCAGATTGTTCCGGCCCCCTCTTCCCTTAAAGACAGCATCGCTTTTAAAAAAAGCGCTTTACCTATCCCGTTGCCGCGACACTCCGCATCCACAATCAAATTGCCAATCCAGCCGCTATTATTATGAATAGTTGAAGTAACAAAACCGACCGCCTCACCATTATCGTCCCTTGAACAAAAGCAGCCTACCGGAAAGACATCGAGCAGATAATCCAGCTCCCATGGGTCAGAGACCCACTTCTGGGCAGCTGCCAGCTCCATAAAACTGCCCGTATCGGACTTATAAAAGTGATCAATCAACATGCACATGTCCTGTTCCAATTTTAAATCAAATTGGTATTATCCGTTGGCCGGTACGCCTGGCAGACCACAGCCCGACTTGCCAACAGTAACATCCTGTCCGATCAGGCCGATGGCATCAGCCCGGCACTGTTTACAATGTGCAAACTGGCCGATGATGCTTTCGTTAGCCTTTCTGACCTGATCCAGTTGTTCCGCAGTAGGTGGTTCCACGCCTTCAAAATCAGCCTGCGGAATCAGCGGCATGATATTCATCACGAAGGCACCCAGTTCCTTGACCCGCTTGGCGATCAGCGGTATCTGCTCCTCGTTGACACCCGGGACCAGAACTGTATTGACCTTGATGGTCATACCCAGTTCACCGGCTCTTTTAAGCCCTTCAAACTGATTTTTAATCAGAATTTCGGCCGCTTCTACACCGGTATAGTGTTTGCCGTGGTAAACAATGTGCTTGTATATCTTTGCTCCGACTTCCGGGTCGATGGCGTTGATTGTCACTGTCAGGCTATGCAGTCCCAGATCAACCAGTTTGTCGATGAACTCAGGCAGCAGCAGGCCGTTAGTACTCAGGCAGAGCATCAGATGCGGGAACTCCTGCTTAATCAGTTCAAAAGTTTCAAAAGTCTGCTTGTTAGCCAAAGGGTCGCCAGGACCGGCTATGCCGACTACTTTGATCATCTCGCCAATTACGGGGCTGGCCATCACATCGCGCACCTTCTGAATCGCTTCTTGAGGTGTTTCCAGCCTGCTGGTCACACCTGGGCGGGACTCATTGGCACAATCATGCTTGCGGGTACAGTAGCCACATTTGATATTACAGGCTGGAGCAACGGCAAGATGCATTCTGCCGTTCTTGTGGTGGTTGCCGCCAAAACAGGGGTGTCCCTGCTGAATTCTGTCTTTCTTATCGCATCCGGTTCCCATTTTAGAACTCCTTTCAGATGAAAAAAGCCCGTAGGGTTTTCCCCCACGGGCTCCGTTGCCTCGTCGTGAAACATATATTCTCAAGATTTGTGTGACTAATGAATATGATAAGGCATAGACCGTGCCAGTTTGTTAACCCGAAACAAAACACCTGCAACAACCCGTTTTTACTGATTTATTTTTCAGATGCTTTATTTTTAACCACAAGCACAAACCAACACACTTCTCTAAAACTGACCAACATGCCTTAAATTTAAGCAACAATCCTATTCAGTACTGCAATCTGCTGTTCAACATCTGATTTGTAAAGGTGGATTAACAATTGCATAAGTAAATTATCTCCATGTTGAAAGGACTGCCATGTACGATAGCCACAATCTAACTGAAATTCGTGAGCGCGCCCGGGCCGCCTTCATAGGTATGGCTATCGGCGACGCACTGGGGGCCACACTTGAATTCATGACAACCACCGAAATCAAAGCCCAGTACGGCGTATTCAAAGACATTATCGGAGGAGGCTGGCTACGCCTGAAGCCGGGCCAGATCACAGATGACACGGAAATGGCGCTCTGCATAGCCCGCGCCATAGTAAATTCACAAGGATGGTCACTGGACGGAATCGCCCAGAATTTTGCGGCCTGGCTCAAATCACGTCCGGTTGATTGTGGCGATACATGTCGCAAGGGAATCAGAAATTACATCCTCAACGGCTCACTGGAAACAAAACCCAATGAGTGGGATGCGGGAAACGGGGCGGCCATGCGCATGTTGCCGGTGGCGCTATTTTCACTACCTGACGAAACTATGCTCAAAAAGTACGCAATTGAACAGGCACATATTACCCACAACAACCCGGTATCGGATGCGGCCTGCCTCTGCCTTGGAAAACTGCTGCACATGGCAATCTGCTCCGCCGAGAAACAACAGATGCGCCGCGAGGTAAACGGACTGGTTGCCCGTTTTCCGACTTATAATTTTGAACCTTACAGAGGACTGGCAACCAGCTATGTGGTCGATACATTTCAGACAGTTTTTCACTGGTTTTTCAAAGGCAGGACTTTTGAAGAATGTGTTGTAGGGGTGGTAAATCAGGGAGCTGATGCCGACACTACAGGAGCGATCTGCGGCATGCTGGCAGGAGCTTATTACGGCATGGAAAGCATTCCGCAAAGGTGGATCAAAAAACTGGATCGCAAGGTGCTGTCTGAGATTGAACTGCTGTCTGATAAGCTGGTAATGGCAAGCCCTCTTTTCAGGAACTAGGAACTTAAAAGCAGGGACTGGTGACTGGGG
>JBGSQR010000275.1:0-3148 GCA_041737975.1 Geobacterales bacterium
CCGTTTCAAGTTCAAGGACTCTCGCATCCAAATCCTGCTTCATTTTTTCAAGCAGGTGATTCTTTTTAACCAGTTCTCGCTGCAGATTGATCAGATCATCATTCATGCTGCCTAACTGCTCCAGTGCGTGACTTTCAGTCAGGATAAATCTCTCACAGAACATTATATATCCATCTTCAACACTGATCATATGGGCGCTGACAATTCCGGCTACACCGGCCTTATTGCTGCATTTCAACTTTAGTTCCACACCAAAGGCGATGTCTTCCATAGCAAGGTCTATAAAGTTGGCTATGGGTTCTCCCAAAGGCGTTTTAACAGGCCTGAACAGTTTCATGAAACCCACGTTGTGATCCAGAATATTTAGTTCCGAATCCAGTAGAACTACCCCTGAAACTGCCGACTGAAGCAGACAATCCTCAAATTCCAGGCAACGTTTTTTTAGTTTTTCCTTAAGTTTTGTCACTTGTTTCCCTCAGTCCACCATTTATCAGAAATCTCAACAGCACTTTCAGCATCACCGGCATAACCGTCTGCACCGATCTCTTGCCAAAGTTCAGGCATGCCACTAAAGGCAAGACCGCCTACCAGAATCTTGATAGCACTGGTTTCCTGATCCTGCCTGATTATTGATATGGCCTGACGTACATTATCCAGGTTAAAAAGCGTGGCAACAGATATGGCGACAAAAAACGGCTTTTGCTTTTTGAGTAATTCAACCATGTCCATTGTTGGTGTATTGGCACCAAGATAGGTAACATCCCACCCGTCCAACTCCAGAAGATCAGCAACCATGCGCGCACCGATCTCATGAAACTCATTGGGTCCGGCCGACACAAGTACACGCCCCTTGCTCACGTCAAAATTGGCAAAACGCGGATATAATGCCGCCATAACCCGCCCGACAATTGCTGATGCCAGATGTTCTTCCGCAACTGAAATCTGGTTTGATTCCCACATTTGCCCAATTTTACACATGGCCGGCCAGACCACATCCAAATAGAAAAATCGCAGTTCATCGGCAGTTTTGATATTTTGATCAACAAGCTTGAGACACCCCTTCACGTCTCCATGCAGTAACAGTAAAAGAAAGACCTGCTGCATCTCATCGGCTTCGCTCCGGGATGAAAAAGCCAATCCTTCACCGGAAATGGAAAGTTTTATCATCTGATTATGATGCTGAACCATCCAACTGTATACTGCCAGAATTCCATTCCTATCCGCCGGCTGGTCCAGACATTCATGCAAGGCGATCTGCCAGGCAATTAATTCTGCCGGGAAATAATCGTACTGGAAACCTCTGGCATGATAGGCACGGTAAACCCACGGCACGGTTTTGACTAAAAGTTCAAACGAGTTAAAACTAAATACGGTAGCCATGAATCTGACATGATTACGGTGATTTTCCCGCATCAGCTCAACAGAATTATGACCAATCAGCTCCCTGACTCTAGGGTCATCTTCCATCTGTTCGTTTACGAGCTTAAGAAGTCTTTCTGAAGCAAGTACATACGCATCAGCCGCCTCTTTTGACACCTTCGGCAATTGCAGGCAACTTGAAATCAATTCTTCAATCACTAGTCAAACTCCTATAAACATCGCAGTAGTTGTTCTGCCAATACCTTTTTTATAAAGATTATTTTCTAAATTTTATACTATTTTGTAAATACAACAACTTGACCTGACAATTATATATTATTTATAAAGCAATCAATTTCGGATTTGATATATAAAAAAAGGAGTTACAGCATTAAGCCGTAACTCCTTTTAATTTTGTGGCGGAGAGAGAGGGTACAAATATTTTGTACCAAAAATTAACACTGTTAACAGGCATGCAAAAATGACCCACTTTTAGTATAAATCGGCGTCCAAAATTGACCCACCCCAGCACCTTCCTCCATACTCTCTGGTACCAACCCGAGAGAGGAGTATCGAAAGGAGATGCTGACTGTGGAAACCATCCGTAAAATCCGTTGTGGAGAATCAAAACAAGAAATCGGGGTAAAAACTAACTGCTGGGGTGGGTCAAAATTGGACGCCTATGGTGGGTCAAAATTCAATGCCTGTTGGCTGGGGATATTTGAAACAGCTCATTATTGACTCAAGTTTTCCTCTTAAAATGGCTGCTTCAACTCATATCTCACCGACCGCCCCTGACCAACCCTCTTCAAAATCTCCAATTCCATCAACTGATCCAACTCACGGAACGCTGTCGCCCTACTTGCATGCGTCATCGAGGCATACTTCTTTGTGGTCAAGCCACCTACAAATCCCTCAGGTCCTTCGTCCAGCAAGCGATTTATCACCTTCTTCTGCCGCTCGGTCAATTGATCCTGAGCATGTATTTTCCAAAACTCCGCCTTGGAGAACACCCCGTTCATGATATCTTCCGACCGCTCTATTGCCCTTGCAAAACAACCAAGAAACCAGACTAGCCATTCGGTAACATCACCAGTACTTTTTTGTGTCTTTTCCAGGATGTCGTAATACCCCTCACGCTCTGCCATGATCTGGGTGGAAAGACTGTAATAGCGTACCCGCTGCTTGTCGTCCTGAGCCAGGGCCATGTCGGTCAAAGCTCGGGCAAGTCGACCATTGCCGTCATCAAAGGGATGGATTGTCACAAACCGCAAATGTACCAAAGCAGCTCGAACAATCCCTTCAACACTTCCCAGGCTTTCATCAAACCACACAAAGAAACGCTTCATTTCTTCATCAAGCAGTTCAGCAGGTGGAGCCTCGAAATGAATCTTCTCCCTACCTATCGGACCAGATACTACCCGCATCGGTTCTTCACCATCCCGCCAGCCACCAACCTTGATCTTGTGCATACCAGAATAGCCTGAAGGAAAAAGTGCCGCCTGCCATCCCCATAAACGTTCCTGAGTAAGCGGTTTATCAAAACTCTGTGTAGCATCCAGCAATACTGACACAAGATCATCAATCCTTCTGTCCACCGGCATTCCAGCAGAAGGAAGCCCTAACCTACGAGCGACAGAAGAACGCACAGAACGCACGTCAAGTTGCTCTCCTTCAATAGCTGAGGTTTTAATGACTTCCTCCACCAAGATCTCAGCTTGTGCCTGGTGATCCAGCTGCATACCGAGACCACTAACCTTGCTGAGAAGCTTACCCTGCAACAGACGGC
>JBGSQR010000160.1:0-2070 GCA_041737975.1 Geobacterales bacterium
GATAGTTGGAGCTGACCAGAATCAACGATTTGACTCCGATTGTGTCTATCAGGCGTTTTGCTTCCAGAGTCTCGATGTGCGTATCTTCATAGTGTTTCTTGTAGTTGGCTACCTTGCGTATGCTGAGTATCCTGCTGCTGAGCAATTTATCGTTGGAAATCATCTCCATCCTGCCCTCGGAATTGACCCGTTCCACGACTCCGTAAGACGGTATGATCAGGTAACCGGCATAACCTTCACGAATCAGGTGCCTGGCTTCATCCAGCCTGGCCGGATTGCCCGGCCCGACGTAAAGCACTACCGCGTCCGCTTTGCGGGTAGTTTCCGAATAAGTCAAATACCCCGGGCCAAAGAAGAAAAAGAGCAGTGCGATTAAGATTGCCGCCAGCAGGAAGTAGGACATGGCCTTCTTCAATGATAATTTATGCCGTATAACAGATGATGTTTTTCTCTTTGATCAGATTCCTGGTATCCACAATCGGTACGCCCAGACCGGTCAGATCAAGCTCGCTATATTCCTTGTGGGCTGTCGCTATCAACAGCAGGTCGTAATCTGCCGTGATGGATTCGGAATATTTTCCGGCATATTGGGAATGTTCACGGGTTTTGCGAATCACCGGGATATAGGGATCGTTGTAGCTGACTTCAGCTCCCATCTCCTCCAGTTTTTCCATCAGACGGTAAGATGGTGATTCGCGGTCGTCATCCACATTGGCCTTGTAGGCCAGACCCAGCAGCAGTATTCTGGAACCGCGCACAGCCTTGCCGGCATTATTCAACGCCAGCATGACTTTACTGACCACATAATCCGGCATGGAGGTATTGATCTCGCCGGCCAGTTCTATAAAACGGGTATGACATTCGAACTCTCTGGCCTTCCAAGTCAGATAGAACGGGTCGATGGGAATGCAGTGACCGCCCAGACCCGGGCCGGGATAAAAGGCCTGAAAGCCGAACGGCTTTGTCTTGGCCGCATCAATGACTTCCCATACATCTATTTCCATTTTGTCGAAAAGCACCTTCAACTCGTTGACCAGGGCGATATTGACCGAACGATAGATGTTTTCCAGCAACTTGCTGGCTTCAGCCACACGGGTGGAGGAGACCGGCACAACCTGATCGACAATAGTTTCGTACAATGCACTGGCAGCGCTGAGACAGGCCGGGGTGTAACCGCCGACCACCTTGGGGACAGTACGCAGGCAAAAGGCTTTGTTATTCGGGTCTTCACGTTCCGGGGAAAAGGCCAGATAAAAATCCTCTCCAGCCTTTAGTCCGCCTCTTTCAAGTATTTCACGCATCTCGCCATCGGTTGTGCCCGGATAGGTTGTTGATTCCAGGACAACCAGCTGACCTTCCCGCAAATTTTCAGCTATTTTTTCCGAAGTATTGAAGACATAGGACATGTCCGGCTCACGGTGTTTGTTCAGCGGCGTCGGCACGCAGACCAGGATGCAGTCCATATCTTTAAGGTATGTGAAGTCGGATGTGGGTACAAAGCGCTCTTGCATCATCTCATTTTCAGCGATCAGATCAATGTGACGGATATAACTGACGCCGGCTTTAAGCATCTCCACTTTGCTATTATCCACATCAAACCCGGCCACATGAAAGCCGGCCCGGCAAAAGGCCATAACCAGCGGAAGCCCCACATAGCCAAGACCGATAACGCCGATTTTTGCTGTTCTGGATGCTACTTTACTTTCTATTGTCATCTGCTGCTCCTATTCAACGGTAACTGATTTGGCCAGGTTTCTCGGCTGATCCACATCCATGCCTTTGATGGTTGAAATATGGTAGGCCAGCAATTGCAGCGGCACGGAGTAGAGAACCGGCAGCAGGTCTTCCGAAACATGGGGTAGAGAAATAAAGGCCTCAGCCCGGCGACCGATTTCGTAATCCCCGCTGCTGGCGATGGCTATAACGCGTCCTCCACGGGAAATCACCTCTTCCATATTGGAGACGACCTTTTCGTAATGGCGATCCTGCGGCACCAGCACGACCACCGGCATATTCTCGTCAATCAGGGCGATCGGTCCATGTTTCATCTCTCCAGCCGGATAGCCCTCG
>JBGSQR010000321.1:0-1919 GCA_041737975.1 Geobacterales bacterium
GTGGGTCCGGTGGCGATAATGACCCCCTGCGGTTTGTGACTGATGATGGTTATATTACGGAAGTCGTCTTCCAGAACTCCCAGCTCATCCAGGTGCTTGATGGAGGCGCTTTTGTCCAGAATCCGCATGACGATTTTTTCGCCGTTAATGGTCGGAAGCGAGGAAACGCGCATATCCACAATGCGGGTGCCGGACTTGACGGTGATACGGCCATCCTGCGGCCGCCTCCGCTCCGAGATATCCATCTTGGCCAGAATCTTGATTCGCGAAATTACAGCAGGATGCAGATCGGAAGGGATTTTGATTTTTGCGTGCAGCATGCCGTCAATACGGAGGCGGATCAGAGTATACTTGGTTTTTGCCTCGATATGGATATCGCTGGCGCCATAGCGGATCGCCTCAGAAATGATGGCATTAACAATCCGGATTACCGGCGGTACTTTAGAGGAGCCGATCAGCTCCTCAACGCTGGCTTCTTTTTCTTCCTCTTCCAGGATGATGTCAATCTCGTCCAGCGGCTCCATATCATCAAAGCTCTGGCCGTCCTGATCTTCGCTGACGCTCCAGGCATGGGTGATTTTTTCACCGATCTGGGAAGAGGAAGCCAGAAGCTGAGATACCCGCAGGCCGGTCACGCGGCCGATATTATCGCAGGTGATAATGTCGGAGGGGTCTGCCATGGCAATCGTCAGTGCATTGCCATCAAGTCGCACCGGAATCAGGCGACTTTTTTCACAAAGTTCTTTCGGCAGGCAGCGGGCCACACTTTGGGGGATGTTCACATCTCTCAGGTCGATAAGTTCGACGCCCAACTGCTTCTGCAGGGCGGCAATGATCGTTGATTCTGTCAGAATCCCGCTCCGAACCAGGAAATCTCCCAGAAACTCCTTGGAATCCTTCTGCTTGCGGGCAAAATCAAGTTCCTGCAAACCGATTACAGCTGATTTGACAAGGATATCTCCGAGCATGCCGCGATTCTGTTCAAACAGACCGGCATAACTCTTGATTTTTGACTCCTGCAGTTGTGAGACTGATTTCAGACGACGATTTTCCCGCATCAAAACAAACTGCTGAAGGGCCAGCGAAACAGTCAGGCGAAGGTCCTCATCATTCCATGGTTTTGTGATGAATTTGTAGACCGCGCCTTCCTTGACCGCCCCCATTATGGAATTAACGTCAGCATGCCCGGTCAGCATTATGCGGATGGTCTCAGGATAACGCTCCCGTACAAGTTTCAGCAGCTCCGCACCAGTCATAACAGGCATGCGGTGATCTGTAATAATTAAATGAACCGGCTGTTGATCCAGCAGTTCAAATGCCTTTTGAGCAGAGTTTGCCGTCAGGATGGTATAGTTTTCTTCCAGAAAAATGCGCCGCAAAGCATGGAGTACATTTTCCTCATCATCCACAAACAGCAGCGTAAAGCTTTGCTCAGACGGTATCTGCTGATCCGGTTCCATAGAGGCAATGGACATGTCCGCATCGGCTTTTGGTGCGCCTATGGTTTTGAAAATGTCAGCATAACGGCTGCTCATCTGATTAACCCCTGTTCTGAATTATGGGAATCTTTATTGTTACAGTGGTACCTGAGCCAACGCTTGATTCAAACTCTATAGTGCCTCCTGTGCCATTGACAATTTCCCTGGCAACTGTCAGCCCCATTCCGGTACCATTTCCCACTTCACGTGTGGTGAAAAATGGTTCAAAAATGCGGGTTATATTCCCGGTGGGTATGCCGCATCCATTGTCCATAATCTTGATGATTGCTTCGCCATTAACAGCTGCAGTTGCAACTTTCAAAACCAGCCCGGAAGCCCTTGACAGCAGGGCATTCTGAATGATGTTGAAGAAAGCCTGGGACATGAGTCCGGGGTTGCAGCCGATCAGTGGCAGCGGTTGCAGGTCGCGCTGGACAATAG
>JBGSQR010000325.1:0-4370 GCA_041737975.1 Geobacterales bacterium
CAACCGGATTAATCTCTTGAGTGTTAAAGCATTCATGCCAGTTTTTCCAGAATTCAGCAGAATGGCAACGGATTATTTCAGCTCCAAACTCTTCCTTGCTTTTAAAATAGTTATAGAAAGAACCCTTCGGAATTTCAGCAGTATCAACAATTTCCTTTATGCCTGTACCGTGATAGCCGCGCTTGGCAAACGTTGCCAGACCGACCTGGATCAGCCTGGATCGGACATCATTATTTTTAAGAGATTTAATCATGGATTTAATATACGACCGGTCACTGTTTTTGTAAAGCTGATTTTAATTACCTGACTTTACAATTTACAGAGTAGGATGTATTTTATAAAAAAGTTTTGCTGGAGATCTAAATGATAACAGTGACATTTGACCTGTCAAAAGCAGCGGGTGATGAAGTGTTCATGGGCAGAATGCTGGTTGACCAGGTAAGCAGCCGGTTGCCTGTGTCCATGCTGGAAATTCACGTAATAGAACCTGCGACCGACGACAACCTGGAACTGCCGTTTCTTTATTCAGCCTGATCAGATATTAGGGTTGATTTCCTGCTCTGTTAAACATCTGCATCAACCATCCGTAACCACTGACTAGAACAATCCCCGCAATTACAAGCATTGCCCCTAAAAGAAAACTGGGCTCAAGCGGCTCGTTTAAGAGTAATACCCCGAAAACAACCCCAAACAGCGGAGTCATGAAAGAAAACACACCCAGCCGGGATGCCAGGTAATTCCGTAATAGCCAGAACCAAACCAGAAAACTGGCAAAGGAAACCACCAGGGTCTGAAACAGCAGGCTCCCCCATGCAAGAGCGGTATTATTGAAGCCGGTCTGACCTAAACATACGGCTGCCAGCATCAACAGCACAAACGCACCGACCAGCTGATATAGAAGCGTTTGGGTAACAGATGTTCTGGATAGCACTGAACAGCGTATAACTACCGTTGTCGCCCCCCATGACATTGCTCCTAATAGAGACAGGAAGTCACCCCAGAGCATGTTTGACAAAGGACCACCTATCGGCTGCTGGCTACGGTAGAAAAACGCGATAACAATACCCGTAAATGCCAACAGTATTCCAGCCCACTGAAAAGGCTGCAATCGCTCGGCAGGCAGTTTCCAATGCAGCCCAAGGGCGGCAAACACAGGAGCGGTATAAAGAAATACCACGGCGTGGGAAGCGCTGGTATACAGCAATCCTTCTCCTACAAACAGGTATTCCAAGGCAAACAATATACCTACCAGAAGGCCGGGACGCCAGGTGCCATCTGCCAGGGACATCTGTTCGCCACGAAAGCACATCAAAATACCCACCAGCACAGCGGCAATTCCGGAGCGGAGCGCTATCTGAAGAATCGGGGCAACATCAACTGCGGCGGCCTTAAGCACTACCTGCTGCAGACCCCAGATCATACAGAGCAGGAACATCAATCCCATAGCCTGTCCGTCAATAGCTTTACGGGTATCTATGATCGACTCCTCTGAGCCTCTTGCAGCTCTGTTATATTGTTGCTGATTGACTTGCCTTTCAACGGCCAGATTATTAATAGCAACATGAATACAAAAATTCAGTAAAAATAATATACAAAATGACGCTTTCTGGCATATATCTGTGATAAAACAGGCAGCAAGAAATCTACCGGCGAGGTCACATGGCAAAAGTTACTGAAAAGCAGTTAAAGGCACGGGTCACTGAGTTGAACCTGGGCATTTTGAAATCCACCACATTCGGTATCAAGATGGAACGCGACGGCAAAGGTTATTCCTGTAGCCTGGTTTATCGTGACCAGACTCCTGCTGAAATTCTGTTGGAAGAGGGGAGTGCTGCTGAAGCGAATGCCTGCATCGAGGCTGTAGCGGTAACCCACAGGATTTTCACCCACTCCATGATGGGCTCATCAGAAAAACCGGAGTTCCTCACCGATGAGTTGTTTATTAAAAAAGGTGGCGAACGCTGCCCCAGAACAAAATGCGGCTCCCGCGATATTATGGCAGGCTGGGTGGAAAAATCACCGGACGGACTGGTCCAGGCCTACCGATGTGCCAAATGCGAACTGGATTATATTGTAAAATACCGGCTTGAAGGGTATGAACTGGTATTAAAAAACGATTGTTAAAGACAGGAGAGTTCTGAATATGACCGCAGATGTTATCAGAGAGCAGATATCGCAAAGTTTTGAACAGGGTGGTTTAGACATGGAGTCAATGGGCAACATCATCGTTGACAAGACCCGGTCTCTTGCAAAAGTGGGCATCGACCTGGATGCTGATGCTGTTTGCCATGCATTCAAAATGGCTGAAAAGACCGTTGTCTTTCTTGTTGTCGGAAGATCGGTTCTGGCTGGCCGGGATGCATATCAATGGATCCTGGAGTATCAGGGCTTTAACGCAAATGCGGCCAGACAGAGTGTTAATGAAATTGCAGATTATACAAGTGAGCAGGTACTTGCCACCGGCGAATGCACCATGCCGATCAGAAACCCGAAAAAAACCGCCTGGAGGGCTTTCAAAATTCAACCCGACGGCAGACTCAAATCAGTTGAAGAGGTCAAAAAGAAGGCATTAATGCTGCTCCGATAAATTCCGCATGAAACAAATCAGCCGCAAACTTTATGTTTGCGGCTGATTTAATCTCTGCAGTATCACAGGCTACTTACATAAATAATTTATAAACCGGATTATCAGTTTCATCCTGATAACCGTATCCCAGCTTTTTAAGGAATTTCAGGAACTTGCCATCATCTTCCACCGGAATTTCCAAACCGATCAGTACACTGCCATATTCGCCCCCCTGCATACGATAATTAAACAGGGAAATATTCCAGTTTTCGCTCATATTCTCAAGAAAGCTCCCCAGTGCCCCGGAACGCTCCGGAAAAAGAAAGCGGTACAACAACTCCCGATTTGCCTCCACTGAACGCCCTCCAACCATGTAACGCACATGGGTTTTGGCGAGTTCGTTATCCGTAATATCCTGATTATCAAAACCGCTGGCAGTCATCAAACGGGAAAACTCCAACCGTTCATTTGCGTCTACAGTTGTCAGACCGACCAGAATATGGGCCTTGTCACGGTTGGCAAGACGGTAGTTAAACTCGGAAATATTGCGACCCTTTACTATATCAAGACAAAAACGCCTGAGAGAACCGGGTTGTTCAGGAATAGTGACGGCAAACAGTGCTTCATGCTTTTCGCCAATCTGGGCCCGTTCAGCCACATAACTCAAACGCTCGAAATTCATATTCGCGCCGGAGTTTATGGCAACCAGGGTCTCGCCTGAAATGTTCCTGGTCTCCACATACTTTACAAGCCCGGCCACAGCCAGCGCACCGGCCGGCTCCGCAATGGAACGGCTGTCCTGGTAGATCATTTTTATGGCACTGCAGATCTCTTCCGAACCCACCAGTATGATTTCATCCAGGTAGCGGCGGCATAGACTGTACGTCAAGCTGCCGACTTTTTTCACTGCTACTCCATCGGCAAAAATACCCACAGTATCCAGGCAGACCCGATGTCCGGCCTCGATTGACAACGCCATGGCATTGCTGTCTACCGGTTCAACCCCGATAATCTTTGTTTCCGGACTGATCATCTTCATGTAGGCGGCAATACCTGCAGCCAGTCCGCCACCGCCAATGGGGACGAAAATCCGGTCGATCTTTTCCCGGCACTGGCGCAGAACCTCTACAGCAATAGTTCCCTGCCCGGCAATTACCAGCTCATCATCAAAGGGATGAACAAATGTCATCCCGTTTTGGCTGACCAGCATCTGGCAATGCTCGGCGGCATCGGAGTAACTGTCACCATGCAGCACAACCTGCGCGCCAAAGTTTTTTACAGCATTGATTTTAATATCCGGTGTTGTACAAGGCATTACAATAACGGCCTTAATTCCCAGCTTCATGGCTGAAAATGCCACCCCCTGGGCATGATTGCCTGCCGAAGCAGTAATTATTCCTTTGCTGCGCTCCTCTGCCGTAAGATGGGCAATTTTGTTGTATGCGCCACGCAGCTTGAAAGAGAAAACCGGCTGCAGATCCTCTCTTTTCAGAAATACCGTATTGCCGGTACTGTCAGAAATATAACGGGCGCGATCAAGCGGAGTTTCAATCGCTGCCTCGTAGACTTTTGAAGTCAGGATCTGCCTGAGCATTTTTTCCATTTATCACCTGTATTCTGCTTTTATTGTAACTACTTTGGACAGGATAACACCCTGCCGATAAGTTCACAATGCTCTTGAACTATCAATTTTTTCTTGACAAGCTTCGACTTTGAGGCAAATATGCACCCCAACAAAGCACACTTCAATACTTTGGTTAGACGATAATACTAAACCATTCGTGAGAATGGGACGGAAAGCCTA
>JBGSQR010000341.1:0-7695 GCA_041737975.1 Geobacterales bacterium
GTTCGAATCCCTCTCTCTCCGCCACTTTTACTCCCTCCTTTTTACCCGTTTCAAATCCACTTTTTTAACAACAGCCTCCACTTCCAGCACCGGGGAATTTCTTTTCTCTCAGCCATTCGTTTATCATGCCGGATGCGCAGCCTACTCCTGCATCTACTGTAATTGCATCTACAGGACAGTTTTTGGCGCAGGCGCCACATTCCATGCAGGCCTGGAAATCATTGAAATAGGCTTTTTTGTTTTCGACCACAAACACCTGATGCGGACACACTTCAACGCACCTGCCGCAGCCAATGCATTTAGACTTGTCCAGGTTCAGTGTTGCCACATCTTCCAGATATCTTAAATTCTTCATTGTAACCTTCCTGTCATGTAAATCTGCCAACTATAAGTAGAATAAAGGCTGCAGCCAGGGCGGAGCCAATTACGGGTATGCCAAGCTGCATCTCCTTTTTAACTCCTGAGCGGGAGGTGTAGGTCGTACAGCCGGTGAAATTCATGGCGTAAAAGGCGCTGATTGCTGGTAATGCAAGGAATGCCGCTGCAGTGGTTGTAATGCTCCAACTGCTGGCGCTTCCCAGGTAAAATAGAGCACTGCTCCAGGCTATACCGGCCAGCATTCCTTTGATTGCGAAGCTGCGACCCGGTATCCAGGGCAGCAGGCAGGGAACCAGAGCCACACCGGTTAAAACAGCACCTAGGTAGGCCAGAAATGCCATTTGCGCGTCCGTGGTGCTGTTAGTCAGCCAGGCTGTGATAAAAATAACAGATCCGATAGTTGTTATGGACTTGATTGTCAGAACAATCTCTACAGGAACCAATACCAGGCGCTCATAGGTGGAAAATGTCAACTCGCGCATGGCAGGCTTTGTTGCCATGCCGTTATCCAGATATTCGGGAAGATCACTGGCCCTGATTGTGGCATAGCTGATCGAAAATCCAGTACGCTTTGTAACCTTGTGAGCAGAAATTCCAGGAGCTCCAAGTATGGGTAAGATTAATTGCCGGTGGTTGACTACATTGTGAAGGTCTGTGCGGTTGATCCTGCTAACCAGTTCATCCGTGCCGAAGGTTTCTTTTCCTGCGGCGCACCAGACGTTGACGCCAAAAGTTTCCAGTACAAGTAGCCAGATGTTTCTGCCGGTCAGTTGCTTACGCACAAGATCGTAGCTCATCTTGTAGTTTGCTGTAACCAGGACTGGAGAGGCGGCAGAAGGAGTTCCAATCGCATAAAGCCCCGGTGGAACTATATAGCTCATTCTGCCGATTGCCCAGCGTGCCTTGCAGGCGCCAAAATGGTCCTGGAAGGTCAATCTTGTTGATATCTGCGGCACTTTGCCGGTAGGTGTTTCCAGCCATTTAATGAATCCGGGTACCTTTTCACTGATCTCGCCGCCGGTTATGACTGTGGCCGGGCCGCAACAGGGGGCTTTGTCCGTATTAGTAGTTCCAGGCGGGCAGCAGGCTGCTGGAGATGGGCTGTCGGTACTGCAACAGCCTTCCGTATTTTTGATTTGTCTTATATTTAGTGACTGTTTTACAGGTATTTTTTTCTGAATTTTCATCGGATTGTCACCAAATGAGCATATTGAATTTTCAAGCTGAAAAAGTGGATAGAAGCCATTGCTTTATCTCGTCTCTTACGCGGCGGAACTCCGGCAGGCGGTCCGCATCACTGCCCGGAAGTCGGGACGGATCTTCGAACCCATGATGACTGCGTTCGACTCCTCCGAAAAATAACGGGCATTTGTCGTTGGCATCCCCGCAGAGTGTAATGACATGGTCGAAGCAATTGTCTTTGAATTCATGGATTGTCTTTGACCTAAGTGTTGAAGTGTCAACTCCCAGTTCGTTCAGAACCTGTTCTGCCAGCGGGTTGACCCTGGTGGATTCGGTGCCGGCTGAGAATGCCAGTACATGGTTTTTGAGATAGTGGTTTGTCAGTGCTTCGGCCATTTGGGAGCGACAGGAGTTGTGAGTACAGAGAAAAAGAATTTTTTTCATAGATGGTCCTTGTATTTAATAATATGGATATAGTTGTGTTAATTAACAGCACTTTTCATGATTGTGTTTTGTGAGTTTGGCTTGATCGGATCGTGCGATTTCACCGTCGCGTAAAAAATGGTGGATGACCGGAAGCAGCGACTGCTGAAGAGGTGGTAGCATGCAGTTGATGGAATAGTATACCCAGAGCGCTTCTTTCCTGTCGGAGAGCCAGCCGGCTTTTTTGAGGATTGATAACTGTCTGGAAACGGTTGATTGCGGCATTTGTAGTACTGCAATAATGTCGCAGACGCATAGTTCCTTGGCTTCCAACAGCAGGACAAGGATGCGCAGCCGGTTCTCGTCTTCCAGAGAATTAAAAATTTCAGCAGTTGTTTTCATGGGTAAACTATATCCATAATTATGGATATAGTAAAGCAATAAGTTTAAAAAGTTTTTGATTTGCCATCAAAACACAAAATAGTCCGGTATTATGATGCTATTGCATGCTGAGTTGTGTAAGTATATAGGGCGATTTGATAGCCAGAGTAAGTCTGGCTGATATTAATAACAGGGAATGGAAACCATGAACAACGACCATAAAACTACCTACCGTATGGATTATAAAGCGCCTGAATACCTGATTGAACGGGTTGAACTATTGTTTGAGTTAGGCGAGGACGTAACCACTGTTACTGCATCCATGTCTTTCAAGTATGTCGCTGAAGAGACTTGCAGGCTGCCTTTGAAGTTGGACGGCCACCGGTTCGTGCTGCTGGGGATAAAACTGGATGGCATAGAGCTGCTGCCCGAGAGATTTTCTGTTACTCCGGAACATCTGGTTGTTCATGAGCTTCCGGCAGTATTTCAGCTTGAAATCAGAACAGAGTTGAAGCCTCAGGATAATACCTTTCTGGAGGGGTTGTATCGCTCAAACGGCATGTTTTGCACACAGTGTGAAGCGGAAGGTTTTAGGTCAATAACATACTATCTGGATCGCCCAGATGTGCTGACCGTATTCACCACCACCATCATTGCCGATAAACAGCTTTATCCGGTTCTGCTGTCCAACGGCAATCTGGTTGAGCAGCACGATCTGCCGGATGGCAGACATCTGGCCAAGTGGCATGATCCTTTCAGGAAGCCGAGCTACCTGTTTGCCATGGTGGCCGGAGATCTGGCCAGCATACGTGATACATTCACAACCTGCTCCGGCCGTCAGGTTGCACTTTCCATTTATGTTCACCAGCACAACATCGGTAAATGTGAACACGCCATGCGCTCTCTCAAGAAGGCCATGCGCTGGGATGAAGAAGTTTATGGGCGTGAGTATGATCTGGATTGCTTTATGATCGTTGCGGTAGATGATTTTAATATGGGAGCCATGGAGAACAAGGGGCTCAACATCTTTAATTCACGCTATGTGCTGGCCAGCCCTGAAACGGCAACCGATGATAATTACCAGGCTATTGAGGAAGTTATCGGTCACGAATATTTCCATAACTGGAGCGGCAACCGGGTGACCTGCCGGGACTGGTTTCAGCTGTCACTAAAGGAGGGTTTCACCATCTTCCGTGATCAGGAGTTTTCAGCCGATATGCAGTCTCGAGGTGTCAAGCGGATCAGCGATGTGCGCGACCTGCGAACCTCCCAGTTTGCCGAGGACGGTGGACCGATGGCCCATCCAGTCAGGCCTGATTCTTATATGGAGATCAACAACTTCTACACACTGACTGTTTACAATAAAGGTGGGGAGCTGGTCAGGATGCTTCATACCCTGCTGGGGAAAGTACTGTTCCGCAAGGGTACGGATCTTTACTTTAGCCGTTTCGACGGGCAGGCGGTGACAGTGGATGATTTTGTGCAGGCCATGTCGGATGCCTCCGGGATAAATCTCGATCAGTTTTCACTCTGGTACAGCCAGGCCGGTACTCCGCGATTGAAAGCCCGTTCCGTCTATGAACAGGCAACAGGTGTCTATACTATGACGTTCAGCCAGTCTTGTCCTGCAACACCAGGGCAGCCGGATAAAAAGTCCTTTCTGATTCCCGTGGCAATAGGGCTGTTGGATAAAAACGGGAAGGGGCTTTCAGTGACGTTGGAAGGTGAAGTGATAACGGGACTGGAAAGTAGGGTGCTGCAGATCACTGATGCAGAACAGAATTTCAGATTCAGTGGGTTGCCCGAAGAACCTGTTCCGGTAATACTGCGTGGATATTCCTCTCCGGTTATTCTGGAATACGATTATAGCCATGAAGAGCTGGTTTTGCTGGCAAGCCATGAAGTAGATCCATTCTGTCGCTGGGAGGCCTGCCAGAAAATGGCAACGCGGGTTATTCTTGGACTGGTGGCAGATTACCAGGCGGGCAGGGAGTTGGTGCTGGATGACCGGTTTTCAGAGGCATTTCGTTCAATCCTGACAAGTGGTATGCAGGACAGGGGACTGTTGGCAGAGATGCTGGAGCTTCCTTCGGAAAGGTATCTGGCAGAACTTATGGAAGTTGTTGACCCTCAGGCCATCTTTGAGGCAAGGCAATTTGTCATCCGAACCCTGGCGTCCATGTTCAGAATTGAGCTGCTGGAACTTCTCTTTACATGTCGAAGTGATCGTCCTTACTCGGCTGATGACGGCAGAAGTGGTGAGCGAAGGCTGGGAAATCTCTGCCTGTCATATCTGATGAGTCTGAAGGAGCAGTCGATAATAGACCTCTGTATGGAGCAATACGGTCATGCTACCAATATGACCGCTAGCATGGGAGCAATGACGTCACTGGTCTCCTGTGATTGTCCTGAGCGTTTAGAGGCGCTAGGCTCGTTCTACAGTCTCTGGCAGGGGGATCGGCAGGTGATAGACAAGTGGTTTGCGTTGCAGGCCGTATCAAAGCTGCCAGACGCGCTCAGTGAAATAAAATCTCTGTTGTCACATCCGGACTTTGAACTGACCAACCCGAACCGTTTCAGGTCACTGGTCGGCACATTCAGTCAGGCTAATCAGGTTCGGTTTCATGCAGCCGACGGTTCAGGCTACCGTTTCCTGGCAGATCAGCTGATTCGCCTTATTCCTGTCAATCCACAGGTCTCGGCACGTCTACTGGCGCCGTTGACGCTCTGGGGACGTTTTGATAAAAACAGGCAAAAAAAGATGAGTAGTGAGCTGGAGAGAATCGGTTCGCTGGAGAAACTGCCAAGGGATGTTTATGAGGTTGTCAGCAAAAGCCTTGGCAGTTAATTCGTCTGAAATTATCATTAATAGTTGAAATACAAATAAAACGGCCGCCTTCAAATTTGAAAGCAGCCTTTTTCTGGTATTTCCAGTTGTCTGAAATATTTTTCTATTCCAGGTCTCGAGTCAGCTTAATGGAAAAGGTAAACTGCTCTGCCGGGTGAATCGTAATGGACATTTCAAACAGTTCACCATTCTGGTCGTAGTAGCGCCGCAAAATTCTAAAAGCAGGTGCGCCTGCTTTGATTTGAAGTTCATTAGCGACTTCAGGTGTTATTAAAACCGCTTGAATCTCCTGCCGGATTTCTGCAATTCGTCGTCCATAACGCTTTTCAATCAGTTGGCTGACCAGTGCCTCTGGTGATTCGCGAACAGTTTTGGCAATATCTGCATAGTCCGGATCTATGTAGACCTCTGACCAGGCCACCGGTTTTCGTTCTGCAGTGTTTCTGGCTCTTGTGCCGGCAATATGCAGCCAGCGCGTACCTGGTTGGCATCCCATCTCTTTGCTGAAATCACAGTCTGCCACAAAATTGTCTATATTTCGAACCAGCCGGATATGGGCAGCATTAAACTGAAGGAGGTCATCAACTGTCGCCAGGCTTTGTCGATAGCTTCCGGTAGTTGAATTGCTTACAACTCGTGTGCCTACCTTTTTGCGGCTTGCAACCATGCCGATATCTTTCAGTTGCTTGATTGCAGATCTGACTGTGCAGCGACTCGCCCCGAATTTTTCACAGAGCTCCTGTTCCGTCGGCAATAGGGATCCAACCGGGTAATGGCCTGTGGTTATGTCCTCGGCAAGTTTGTTTGCCAGTTGTGCATAAAGGGTTCTTGACATGTATTTAGCCCGTGCTGAAAAATTTAATGTGAAACCTTATCAAATAACTTGACAGCCTGTCCATGCTTTTATAATATGTCCGTACAAAAACAAATGGCATGACATAAAATATATGTTACTAGACCATTAAGTCAACAGATCTTTGAGACATTTATTGCCGTGCAGTCAGCTTACCAGGGGTGGGGGTTTGACTTTACGTGGTGTCAAGTGTGTCTCGTACCGGCACACTTGACCTTTTATAACCCTTATGATTTTGCAGTTTGCTGTATGTAACTGCTGATTGTACAGAGGTTTCCAATTTTTGTCTTTACTGAATACGATTTATCTTCCCTTGCACCGCAGTTTGTGGAAGTACCCGGCGGGCTCACTCCTGGACCGCCGGGGATTTTTTTCTTCAAGCAAACTTTCTGTGTGAAAATTCTGGGATGGATAGTAATTAGAAATAAAAGAGGGGTCGGACGCATATCCGACCCCTCTTTTATTTCTGCAACACTTTAAGATGTTTGGAAAATCTAAGAAATATATTGCCATATCATTGTGAGAACTGCTTGTAGAGGTAGAATAATCCGATTAGCGTTCCAATTATGACTACAATTAGACGCAGTTGAGACGGTTTGATTTTTCCTGCCAGACGTCCACCCAGAGAGCCTCCTAGTATAGCACCTATAGCCATAACTAAAACAACGGACCAGACAACTTTGTCAGAAAACAGGAAAAAAATAGCTGCAGCAACATTGGAGCTGAATGCAATTGTCTGCTTCAATGCATTTAACCTGGTCATGTTCTCATCGAATACAAGTCCCAGAACCGCGAGAATTATAACTCCTGCTCCTGCTCCAAAATATCCGGAGTAGATGGCTGCAGGCAAAACCATAAAAAGTTTCCATCCATGATGCATGCTCTCGTGTACTGTTGATCCGGTGTGTTTGAGTATCCAGTTTTTAACAAGATCTTGAGAGGCCAGTAGGGCGGAAGCAAATAAAATCAGATACGGGACAAGTGTGCTGAACAGTTTTTCTCCTGTATTCAGAAGCAAATATGCACCGGCAGCGCCGCCAAAAGCGCTGATCGGAATCAAAAACCAGAGTAGACGTTCCTGCCCTTTTAAGTCTTTCAATTGGGCAAAGGTGGCTCCCAGATAGCCAGGACATAGCGCTACAGTGTTAGTTACATTTGCTGCAACAGCCGGAATGCCAACTGCAGTGAGCATTGGGAATGTAATCAGTGTGCCGCCTCCGGCCATTGCGTTAACAGCGCCACCGGCAAGTGCTGCGAACCCCACAAGTACGAAATCCAGAATTGTCATTATTTGATTTATCCTTCCAGAAAGTAGTTCAAGCTTTATACACCGGCTATCAAAATACTTACAATATAGAGTCGCTAGCGGGCTGATTAATTATGGCAAATATATATGAGATAGGTATAAAAATAACTGGCTGTAAATGTGAAATTACTGTTTTTGAAGGATTTTATAAAATAAATAGCTTGCATTGTTTTGCGGATAAGCAGAATATTATAACTAAGTATATGTTTCAAAATGTTGTGAGGAGGTGTGACAAATGGCAATAGCAGCTTTATCACCAAACAGTATTTTAGCTAGCCCTATTCAGGCAAATCCCCAGATCAGAACCGATCTTCAGACTGCAGT
>JBGSQR010000360.1:0-3012 GCA_041737975.1 Geobacterales bacterium
CCAGGCTTACAAGAACCACGCTCTCGCCCTTGCGGCGCGTAATCAGGATCGGTTCGTGATTGTTGCAAGCATCGTCCATTACATTCTTTAAATCATGGCGCGCTTCGCTGTATGTGATCGCCTGCATAAATACCTCCATAATGACAAGTTGTTGTACAATAGCATGTTGATTGTTAAGTGGCAAGAAGTTAACTAAATGGAAATCAAAAGTTTTGTAAAAAATAGAAAGAAACAAAACATCTGAAAGGAAATTTTACACAATGGACATCCCTCGGATATTCAACATCACTGAGAGTGCTCATCGCATCCACAACCCGATCACACCCGAAAAGCTTGCCACTCTCGGCGCGGCGCTGCGTCTGGAGCCTGGAGCTCGAGTGCTCGACCTCGGCAGTGGTTCGGGGGAGATGCTGTGCACCTGGGCACGCGATCACGGTGTCATCGGCACCGGCATCGATATGAGCCGCTTGTTCACCGAGCAGGCGAAACTTCGTGCAATAGAATTCGGTGTTGCCGATCAGGTCAAGTTCATCCATGGAGATGCTGCCGGCCATGTCTCTGACGAGAAGGTCAGTGTGGCAGCCTGTGTCGGTGCCACCTGGATCGCCGGTGGTGTCGCCGGCACTATCGAGCTTCTTGCGCGGAGCCTTTGCACCGGTGGGATCATTCTCATCGGCGAACCCTTCTGGCGTCAGTTACCGCCGACGGAAGATGTTGCCAAGGGATGCCTTGCCAACTCAATTTCCGACTTTCTCATGCTTCCGCAACTTCTCGCGTCTTTCGGCCACCTTGGCTACGACGTTGTTGAAATGGTTCTGGCTGACCAGGACGGCTGGGACAGATACGAGGCGGCCAAATGGCTCACCATGCGTCGATGGCTTAAAGCCAATCCCGATGATGAGTTAGCGAAAGAGGTTCGCGCGAAGCTGACCTCGGAACCCAAGCGCTACGCCGCTTACACGCGTGAATACCTGGGATGGGGCGTGTTCGCGTTGATGCCGCGGTGATGCGTTGACGCATCCGGTGGATTGTCAACAGCTGTGCCGCGCATCATGTGGCGGCTCAACCAGGCAACAGCGGTAACCAGATGAATTACAAAATATGGGGACATAATTCTGAGATCGATAATCATGAAATGCGTATACGTCTTATGAAACAGCCACACAAAGGAGCTGCATAATGATATCAACTGTTTTGTTCTGTATCCTGACGGCGGTTGTATTCAGTCAGCCCTGCATAGCAGCCCAAAGTGAACAGGCAAAATATAGAGGGGGCGAGTGCGCCGGGTGTCATGGGCAAAACAAAAAATTACCGCTTGCTCATCCAGATACCAAAGCCATGAATCTTCAATCCTGTAAAAAATGCCATACCAAAGAAAACAGGGATATAAGGGGAAAGCTGCCGGGAAGCCACTATCATCTGCTGGCAAACATCACGTGTGAACAATGCCATGGAAAGGTCGGTGAACTGAAAGTTCCGACTATGGAGCAATGCATTGCCTGCCATGGCAGCACGACAAAACTTGCGGAAAAGACAAAAGACGTCAAACCGAGAAATCCTCATACTTCTCCGCACTACGGTATGGAACTCGATTGCAATTTCTGTCACCATCAGCACACCAGATCAGAGAATTATTGCGTACAGTGCCACACTTTTGGTTTCAAGACCCCTTGATTTTTAACAAATATCTCTACCGGGCAGAGGGTAGTTCACACATGGTTGATACAAAAATACTTCAAAAATTGGCAAATAATACAATCAGAAAAGTACTGTTCTTTGCCATTATTCTGGTCATGGTTGCGCCGACCAAAATGCTGGCCGCAGAAAAAGAACAACGGCATGATGTCATAGTGGTTGGTGCCGGTATAGCGGGACTTTCTGCCACCTGGGAGTTGGCGCAGAAAGGCTATGATGTTGCCGTCATCGAAATGCAGCCTCTCTATGGCGGGACCGCGACGATGAGCGAGGGGGCTCTCTGCATCGTAGGCACACCGGA
This sequence comes from Geobacterales bacterium, assembly GCA_041737975.1. GTDB lineage: Bacteria > Desulfobacterota > Desulfuromonadia > Geobacterales > Pseudopelobacteraceae > JBGSQR01. The sequence continues at coordinate 1,997 of JBGSQR010000360.1, forward strand.
GCAGGCGAATGTCGGTATCATTGATTCACCGCAGATCGCCTTTAAAGACTTCATGACCTATGGCAGTGACCAGAGCGGTTCCGGTCCTGATGTCGAATGGGTACACTATTACGCAAACGAGTCTCGCCATGAAATTTATGATTGGCTTATTGGGATGGGCATAAAATTTGAAAAAAACGCAGTCCTTATGCCAGGAAATAGCGTGCCTCGCTGGCATAAAGTCATCGGCAAGGGCAGAGGACTTGTCGAGCCGATCTACCGTGCCTGCAAGCAAAGCAGTACGGTGAAGTTTTTCTACAGACATAAGGCGCTTTCGTTGATCAGGGACAAAAGCGACCGGATTACAGGCATCCGGGCAGAACGACTCAAGGATAACGTGTCTATCGATTATCTCGCGCCGGTCGTGATACTGGCGACAGGAGGTTTTCAGGGCAATATGAAAATGGTGCAAAGTTATTGGCCTGAAAAACAGCCGCTTCCAGAACGGATACTGACAGGAGCCGGAATAAACGCCACTGGTTCAGGTCATGAAATAGCCCAGGCCATAGGTGCCCGATTAGTCAATATGCACTATCAGTGGAATTATTCCACCGGCCTGCAAAGTCCAACCGATATCACCGGCTCGCGAGGTTTGAACGCTTTTAGCCAGCAATCAATCTGGGTCAACAAAGCAGGACGACGTTTCGTAAACGAATCTCAAGACACGAAGGTGACATTTCCTGAACTGATTAAACAGCCCGGCGGCACATACTGGGCGGTATTTGACAGTGCGGCCCGCAACAGTTTTTTTGTATCCGGCTGGAGTCGGGAATCAATTGAAGAGGGATTATTTAAAAATCAACAAAGTAACCAGTTCGTAAAATCTGCACCGACTATATCAGAGCTTGCTGTGGCTACGGGACTTCCTCCGCAGACACTTAATGAGACCGTTGGGCGCTGGAATGACATGGTAACCTCTGGTAAGGACATGGATTTTGGCCGCATCGGCTGCTGCCGGACGCCCTGGTCCAATCCGA
>JBGSQR010000396.1:0-4207 GCA_041737975.1 Geobacterales bacterium
TACCGACGTCGCCGTAACCGCAGATCAAAGCCACTTTACCGGCAATCATAACGTCCGTAGCACGCTTGATACCGTCGACCAGAGATTCGCGGCAGCCGTACAGGTTGTCGAACTTTGATTTGGTAACCGAGTCATTGACATTAATGGCAGGGAAACGAAGGTCGCCTCTTTCATGCATCTGATAGAGACGATGTACGCCTGTAGTTGTTTCTTCGGTTACGCCTTTGATTTCTGCCAGGCGCACTGAATACCAGGTTGGATCAACAGCCAGCTTGGCTTTGATTGAGGCAAACAGAATTATCTCTTCTTCTGAACCAGGGTTGTTAAGAACTGAGAGGTCTTTCTCTGCCTTGGCACCCAGATGCAACAGCAATGTGGCATCACCACCGTCGTCCAGAATCATGTTGGAAAATCCACCATCAGCCCATTCAAAAATTCGGTGGGTATAATCCCAATACTGCTCAAGTGTTTCGCCCTTGACTGCGAAAACCGGTACACCACTGGCTGCAATAGCAGCAGCTGCATGGTCCTGAGTCGAGAAGATATTGCAGGATGCCCAACGCACTTTTGCACCAAGAGCAGTCAGGGTTTCAATCAGAACTGCAGTCTGAATGGTCATATGCAGTGAGCCGGTTATGCGTGCACCCTTCAGAGGCTGTGCAGCAGCAAATTCTTCACGGATAGCCATCAAACCGGGCATTTCGGTTTCGGCAATGTTCATCTCTTTACGTCCCCAAGCTGCCAGGGACAGGTCTGCTACGATGTAATCTTGTGACATGATTATTCTCCTTTTTTCGGTCCGACGGACTCTATTTAATGTCTCGCTTTTGTCTGTTACTTCCATTTGAGCAGTTTTTTCAAACCGCCCAGTATTCCCTGTTCAACCTTGTCATCTGCGTTCAGACAAGATGAGCAAACTTTCAACTTTTGATTATCGTCCAGCAACACCGTTTCCAGGTGCCGGTTGCAGGCAAACTTTTTACAACGCCTACAGATGCCTCCACTCCCAACGGAACTGGCAGAATTACATACTCCGCATCTCCACTGCATTGAACCGGCTCCGAGATTTTGCATAATTCCTTTCCTAGGCAGCTCTCAAAACAAGAACTATTTCATCTTGTAGCGTTCCTGTTACACGTCCACATTTTACATCAGCAAATCCGGCATCGGCAAGCCAGACTTCCAACTCGCTTTTTTCAAATCCGAGCCATTGGTCGGCTAGACGCTCACGTACCCACTCCCGATCATGCCTTGAAAGATCAGCCAGTACCAAGACACCGCCCGGCACAAGAACTCTCCTGATTTCACGCAATACTGATTGTGGGTCAGCTGCATGGTGAAGCACCATATTAACAACTGCACAATCAACGCTGCTGTCAGGCAGCGGCAGGTGGGTCATCTCACCCAGTCTCAGGTCAATTCCTGCTATGCCGGTCTGTGCCAGTCTACGCCGGGCTTCATCCAACATAGCCTGCGAGTGATCTACACCGATGACTTTATCGGCCTTGGCTGTTAGATCAGACAACAGCCCACCGGTACCAAGTCCGATTTCTACGATGCTTTTACACTCAGGCACAAGTGACAGCATAAGATCGCGATAGTCAGGCAGAGACAACAGAGTACGGGCGAGATCGTCCCACTGCTGGGCATGCCGGTCAAAAAATGCCTTGCTTTTCCTTCTGCGCTCTTCCAGAACTGCCGCTACCGCAGCAAGGTCGGCAGCTCTTTCAGGAAGTTTTTCAACCCCTCTTTTTACGGCGCCACGAATCAGAAAAAAGAACGGAGACACGCCTTCTGCCCGGTAATAACTCCAGGTTCCCTGATGCTTGACACTTAATATTCCGGCTTCAGTCAGAATTTTGAGATGGCGGGAGATTCTTGATTGTCCCATATTCAAGACATACGTCAACTCCTGCACGGTAAATTCACCAGCAAACAGTACCGCAACTAGTCTTAATCTACATGGGTCGGCAAGAGCCTTGAATACTTCCAGCATTCTTAATCACTTTTTCAGCAAATTAAACATCAAGTTTTCTTGATATAACATAACATACTATTTTTAGTCAACAATAAAGGCTAATACAATCTGACCTCATAATATTTGATCATTTTTACAGATTAAATTAAACATCTATTGCCTCCCCCGAATTCATCTTCCACTTTAAAAAGGAACATTGTTTTTACAAAATCAACAATAGAAACATATCATCAAAAGATATTTCTACCGGTTTCCCATGTCACCAACATCACATATTAATCCATCATCAACCAGAGCTAACACTGTGGCGCAATACTAATCAAACCATTAAATCCACTTTTCTTGATATAAATTAAATAGCTGTTTTTACTCTTTTTATTCCCAAATTGCTTTTATGTTAAATGGGAAGCAGCCTGGCTTTGTTTTGTAAGTGCAATAGCACTAAACATTATATCAACTTTTCTTGATGTATATTAAATGATCAACCTTAAGCGCAAAAAAGGCCCGAAGATCAAAACAATCCCCGGGCCTCCCATATTCATCAGTTAAAACGGCTGAACTTTTTGAAAATTACTTAACTTCCCCGAACAATTCATCAAAAATAGCCTGAACTGTTGTTATCCGGTCCGCTTTCCAGGCATTGGTCCCGCAGAACACCAGTCCGGCATCGACCTCACCACGCTGGGCACGATCAAGTGCCGATACGATACAGAAACGTTCGCCACTCTCTTTATAAGAGCATTTTTTTAGACAACCCATCTTACAACGGGTATGGCGTTCAACATCATATTGGCGGATATTATCCTGATTAGAAAGAATGGCACGCCCAGGCAAACCGGCAGGACTCATTATCAGACCGATATCTTCTTGCTTGCAGTCAATATACATCTGCTTGAATTCGTCCTCAGCATCACACTCTTCGGTACAGACGAAGCGACTTGCCATCTGCACGCCATCTGCACCTTGAGCCAGGGCATATTCCACATCAGCACGATCCCATATTCCACCGGCGGCAATGATGGGCACATCGGTTCCATATTCGCTTCTGAAAAGCTCTTTCACCTGGCGAACGGTTTCATACTGGTCATACTCGCCAGTACCTATATTTTCCATCTTTTCACCCAGATGCCCACCAGCCGTATCCGGATCTTCGACGACAACGGCATCAGGAAGGCGGTTATAAGTTTTAAACCATTTTTTAGCAATCAGCTGAGCGGCGCGCAATGAAGACACAATCGGTATCAAAGCTACATCCGGATGATCAGCTGTGAGTTCAGGCAAAGTCATCGGCAGACCGGCACCACATACTATTACCTTGGCTCCGCCTTCAATGGCAGCCTTTACAAGCTGCTCATAGTCAGACAGGGCAACCATTACATTGACTCCCACGATACCATCAGGAGCAATTTGATATGCCTTGCGCACCTCTTCTTTAAAAGATTCTGAGTTGGCGCTGAAATAATTTTTCCCATCATAAAAGGAACTATTCAGACAAATACCGGGAGCGGCAACCAGGCCAACTCCGCCTGCCTTGGCAACGGCACCGGCCAAACGGCCCGCTGAAACACGCACACCCATCCCCCCCTGAATCAGGGGAAAGCGAAGTGTATATTTTCCTATACGCAACGGCTTAGTCATAATTATCTCCATATCAACATTTTCTATCTCAACATATTAACAGCCCGTACCAATAACTAATGTAATACTTTTGTAAAACATCCGGCCCTTTACTGATTGACTCGCCAGACTTGTTAAGGAATAATGTTTTCTTTATTTCAACAAAATTACAAAAGGTCGTAAATGATAAGAGCCACTCTGAAAATTGCCTTGTTACTGCTGGTTGCCACATTACACCAGCCTTGCAATGCAAGCGGCTCAGATGATCAAGGCTCTGTGACGACATTCTGGCCGTTATTCGACTACCGTACCAGCCCTGCCACCAACTACAGCAATCTTTCTCTCCTTGGCCCGATCTTTAAGCGTGAACGTAGCGGTGATACAATCAGGACAGCGATCCGTCCGCTTTTTTTCAATCAATCTTCGCCTGACTCCGATCAAAGCGATATCCTCTACCCGATTGCCTCGACCAGTAGCAGTGATAGCAGCTCGGACACCCAAATCCTGAAACTGTTTCAAAAACACGTCAGCCGAACCGGCACACCGGAAGAAAAAAACGAAACTATGTTTTTCCCGTTTTACATCAGCGGACGCTCTGAAAAATATGGTGAC
>JBGSQR010000428.1:0-15583 GCA_041737975.1 Geobacterales bacterium
CGCCCTCAACCCATTATGATAGCTAACTATATAATTTTAAAAGAGCAATATTTTCACTTGACAGGTGGACTATAGAATGTCCCCCAAGACGTTCCTAGAAGTTGCAAAGGATGATTCCCATGTTTCTTCGGTTCTTCCTTATTTTTACCATTGTTCCAATCATCGAGAAGGTCTTTACGATTGATCAGGTTGTGGAAGCGCACAAAATGATGGAGGCCGACAAACACTTCGGCAAGATAGTTCTCAAGATTCAGTAGACTGACGTATTCTCAAAATACCTGCTAGCAGGATAAGTGCGTTAACGAAGTTATATTCTGCCATAAAGCTCAGAAAACAACTTCTAACTTACTAAAAAAAGCCGGTCAGGATCGAATCCGTGACCGGCTTTTTTTATTATATGTGGTAGTTATCAGGGGCGTGAATCCCGCACCTGTTTATTGTGTTTGTCAAGCTCCCGCAGGTGATGACGCAGGGTCAACTCTGTCAAGAAATTCTGCTCGATGAAATAATTTCCGATCGGCTGCTGGCGTGACCTCTGATGCAGCAGGATAAGATTAAGCTGTGATTGCGTCAAAAGTCCCAGGGCAATGGCACGTTCTCCAAAGGAACCGACAATCTCGGTTGATGCCAGAATTGCCGCCACATCCTTTTCATCCAGCCAGCCCCACTGGCAAGCAAAATCACCAAGCGGAGGGCGCAGCGACCTTTGCCAGATTAAGGCCTGGACAACAGACTGATAGGAAACAACGCCACTGTAGTATAAAAACAATCCCAATTTAAGTTCAATGGAGGGCATTGGCCCGCTATAATATTGTTCATTCTCGGCGCGTTTGACAGGTACCGGACGATGAAAAGCCGGTTTTCTTTGTGGTCTGGCATGACGAAGCGGCAGGTCCGGCTTACGCTCTTTAAGGAAGTTGTTCAGAAGTTTGTAGGCTTCAACAGAGCGGCGAAATAATTCAACTCGTTCTGATTTGCCGACCAGTTCATCACAGGCATCGGGATGACACTCCCAGGCACGGTTGCGATAGGCGTTTTTCAGTCCATCCGGCTGGATATAACCAAGAAATTGCCTATTGATTTCCGCTGTGGGAAACAGGATACGGCATGCATCCAGTAGTTCAACTTCCTGCCTGGGAGACATTAGGGCCTCGGTTAAAACAATTAATAAAAGATGTTATTTTATACCCTAAAAACTGCAAAATGACTAGCCGGTTTTATCAAATTACCCTTTTACCAACAGCCTACCAAATGTCTGATATCAGCCCAGCTCCAGAGGTGGTTCGGTCAATACGGACAATTGTTCGCGCAACTCCAGGATATGCTCTCCCCAGTAGCGAACAGTATTAAACCAGGGGAAAGTTCCAGGGAAAACCGGGTCTTCCCACCTGCGGGCCAGCCAGGCACTATAGTGCAGCATACGCAGTGTTCGCAGCACCTCGATCAGGCGCAACTCAACCGGGTTGAATTCATTGAACTCGCTGTAACCTTCCACCAATGCATCCAGCTGTGCAATCTGACGCTGCCGTTCTCCGGACAACATCATCCAGAAGTCCTGCACCGCCGGTGCCATGCGCGAGTCATCGAAGTCGACAAAATGCGGGGCATTATCGCGCCAAAGGATGTTACCGGCATGACAATCGCCATGAGCCCGGACAAACCGGACTTCACCCACATCTTTAAGAATCTGGTTAATAGTTTCCAGCAACTGATCCGTTACCGCTATATAGCTCGGTCGATATTCCGCCGGAATATAGTGCTGACTGATCAGTGCCACACTCTCATAACCAAAACTCTGACTGTCCAGCAGCGGGCGGTGCTTGAACGAACGAACAGCACCGACTCGGTGAATCCTGCCAAGCATGCGCCCCAAAATCAGCAGATTATCCAGGTTATCGAACTCCGGGGCATGGCCCCCCTGGCGTGGATACAAGGCGAACTTGAAACCTGAAAAATGAAACAGGCTTTCACCTGCATCATTTTTCAATGGGGCAACAACCGGCAATTCCTGCTCCGCCAGTTCAAAACAAAATTTGTGTTCTTCCAGAATCTGGGCCGAACTCCACCGCCCAGGACGATAAAACTTGGCAATCAATGGCAGCTTTTCATCAATCCCTACCTGATAAACCCGGTTTTCATAGCTGTTCAGGGCCACATTGCGGCAGTCACAGCAATAGCCCTGGCTTTCAATGGCATCCATGATAAATTCCGATGTCAGCGTATGAAAGGGGTGATTATTTTCATGCATCAATATTATCCCCAGAATTGCTTTAAACTGTTATTTTATCTGCTGAACAGGATAGTCAGCCTCTTTCCAGGCCTTGATACCGCCCGGATGGCGATAGACATTCTTGTAGCCCAACTTTGCTGCCCACATTGCACCATTGTGACTGCGTGTACACTTGGTAAACCCGCAATAGAAAACCAACTGGCTATTTTTATCAGCACCTAGCAGTTTTTCAAAATCTGCTTTTTTAGCAGGTTCAATTTTATTCATCTCTGCAATCGGAAACTCAAACTGCACTGCGCCAGGGATATGATTTTTCTTATAACTGGCTTCATAAGGCATTGTATCAACAATCAGCATGGCCTTTTTCTGGTCGATCCATTTTTTCAATTCCTCGGTAGAAACAACCTTATATCCACCCCGCTCCACCTCACCGGCAAATGTGAGCGCATCTTTCTCGTTCTCAAGCTCCTTAGTGCCCCAGGCGTAAACATTTGAAGCACACACCAGTAGAGAAACAGACAAAACAATCCTGAATACCAAATTTCTTAACTTCATCATCATAACAACCTCCACTCATTTTTTTTCATATTCAACTATCTGCTTCCAATTTGTCCAGACCTGTTTTACAGAATAGCTCTATTATTTATTAGCGACAGTGATATATTAGCAGTATCAGTTTAACATAATTGCTTTTTATAATATCTAAACTGCATTATTGCAGGAGATCAATATATGCCTCAAATCAGTCGTCCTATACTTGTTGTCTCATATGTGGAGGCAACACTGGAACAACTTGTTAAAAGCCTTCTGCAACTGGAGGTATCCGCCATTCCCTGCAATATTTTCTGTGATGCTGAAAAACTGGCACTGGAGAATACATATAACGGCATACTGATCGATCTGACCTCAATTATCAAGGCCAAAGGCGAGGAAAAAGTTGTTGCCTATGGCCTGGCCAGCGTTTATCCCTCTCTGCGTGTCAGAAGCATGGGTGCAATGCTGATTCCCATGGCCATGCCGGGAGACGCCAAGCAGGACAACAGTCTCAAGGATTTTATCAACAAAACCTGTGCGGAATTCGAACCTCGCAGCCTTCGGCTTTACCGACGCAGGGACAAGTGCGTTTCCATAATCAGAAAGGACATTCCAGGAGAAGAACGCGGTTTCACCCTGAACATTTCCTGGGGTGGCGCATTCATAATTGACAACCATCCAGAGCGTTTTACTGCCGGCCAGAAAATGACTCTTTTTCTGCATGAACTCGGCATGGAAGTGAATGTAGTTGTCTGCTGGATTCAGCCTTGGGGGCATCGTCATTTTCCCGGTATTGGTGTAAGGTTTGAAACCGTTGACGAAGAACTGGAAAAAGCTCTGTTTCAACTGCTGAAACATGACAGATCAATTGACAGAGACCGGATCACAAGCTGATCAGACGAAGAAAATTGCATGTTTGCAGTTTACAGATTTTGTTCTGAAAAGTTCGATGGTGGATTAAAAGGGGAGCTCTGATGAAACTGGATCCAAAAACCCTGATTGTCGAAGATTCCAAGGCCATTTCCAATGTAATGACCAACATACTCAATGATCTGGGTATCAAGGATATTGCAACTGCAGAGAATGGACTAAAAGGCATTGAGCTCTTCAAAAATGCCCTACTGGAAAAGGCGCCTTTTAATCTTGTTTTTCTTGATGTAGAGATGCCGATGATGAATGGGCACACTGCCTTGAAGATAATGAGGACACTTGAAAAAGGACCAGGATCCGATCAAGAACAGAAAGCCATAATCATAATGGCCACATCTCTTGACTCTCCGGATGACATGATTGAAGCTATCGAAGGCGAATGTAACGATTATATTGTCAAGCCGGCCACCATCAACATGATTCGCGAAAAGCTCTCGGAATATTTCCCGCCCGGCAACGACCTTTAGACAGATACAACAAAAGGCTGAAAACTGAATCTATGAAAGCTGAAATATCTTCCATAACATACCGGGTCGCCTTGACCGATGCCCAGCAGGCAAGGCTGGACAGAAAGTGGCCCGATGGTGACCCTTTCATCTCCTATGAAAAAATGGAAGAGCTGCTGGAGCCGCTTCCTGTCTCGGACCTGGACTGGTCCAATCACACCGGCCAGTTTTTCTATTTCACTATTCATGGAAATGACATTGAAGGTACGCTGGCCGAGGTATTGGAGAGGCTGGAAGGAAAACTGGGCAGTAACTGATCAGTTATTTTTTTCTGCATAACCACTGCCTATGGCAGAAAACGGCAGATTCAGATCTAATGAAGGCACCTGTTTTGCAACCCAGGCGGTAAAAGTATTACTGTTCGGTCCGGGAAAAACCTCATAGGTATTGGGCCATGGGTAGTTCCGAGCCGCCTTGTCCACCTGGAATATTAGCTGATCTACACCATCACCACGAAACTCTTTAAGCAAACGTGGCTTTTCGCCGAACCAGAAACGGTCAGGCAAATCCCTTTCGATCCGCACAACCGGCAATCCCCTGTTCTGCCTCCAGCCGATCACTTCATAAACCGTATAAAAGCTATCACCGGTGCGTTTGGCGGCATACCAGGTATGAATTGCAAACCAGCCACGCCAACCCCAGGTATCGGCACCATAAACCTGCAGGACAGCTTCTTTGGTTACCTGCGGATCTGGCGCAATACCTGCCGATTCCCTGCTGGCAGTTCGCCAATCCTTGTTGCCGGAACAGGCGGAAGTGCTGATCAGTACCAATGTCAGCAAGAGTAGCTTTTTCAATTCAACCTCCAGGGTGCCTCTAACGGCGAGGCTTATCCAGCATGGGCTGGAGAAACTTTTCAAAAATAACCTTCTGCTTGGCGGTCAGCAGATCATAATCACCTTCGTTATCAATCAGGAAAGTACCTACACCCATTACTGTTCTGGCCAGATAACCGGTTCCTTCAACATTCTTTTCAATTTCATGGCTGCGTTTGCTAAGCAGGTTTTTCATCTGGGTCAAATCAATGTTCATATACTATTCTCCTGCAGGGTTAATACGCGGAAGCCGCGCTATTAAAAATATTATTCCAAACCGATTTACTCAACCAACTCCTCAAGAGTATTCACAGCCAGGTCGGTCAGCTCCGGCCAGTTAAACAGGCCGCTCTGATCTACATGGATAGTGGCAGTTCCTGCAGCTCGCCCAACCTGAAGATCGAACAGATAATCCCCCAGCATAACGGCTTCATGCGGCCCACTTTCCCAGGCATGGAGCAGTTTGTTAATTCCCGCTGGGTCAGGCTTCGGCACAGCCTCGTTCCTTCCCAGAATCTCTTCCACGGCAAAATACTGACTTAGGCCGACCATTTCCAAGGTATGCAAGGCGATTTCCCGAGTGTTGCGAGTCAGGATACCGACCCGACAGCCGCGTTGGAGCAACTGTTCTAACAATCGCACTGCACCTGGAGAAGCAACGGTTCTAGCGGCCAGCTCATACTCAATCTCGATCAGCTTGGCATATTTTGCAGCAGATTCCTCTTTCGCCAGAGAGTCAAGGAACTTGATAACATCTGTATCAGCATCTGTCATGCCCAGAGCCGAACGAATGGCGACAAAATCATGCACCGGTACGGTAAGCGTTCCATCCATGTCGAAGATCCAGCAGCGACGACCAAGTATGTGTTTGTGTTTAGACATATGGGTAGGATAGCTTTTTTATGTCCATTACGGCAACTAATGAATTTGTATTGGGTACAGTACAAAACAAAAAAGGCGACCTAAATGGCCGCCCTTAGCTTGCTAAAGTAATATTCAATTTACCCCAGACCGTCACAAAGCTTATCTGCCAGCAGCAACATGGCCTGAATATCAGGCTGCTTTACTATTTCACATTGTTCTGCCAGAACGGTTGCCAGAATCTCGTTGGTTGTCAGCGGGTTGGCCAAGACAACACGCAACACGGTGACCTCCTCATCGTAGCCAACCATATGGAGGCGTGTCCTGGATACAAAAGTTTTTCCGGCTTCACGTTGCCGCTTCTGCAACAGCTGACAGACCTGATCAAGTAGGGCATTGATACCGGCATGCTGCTGGGGAGTTGCTACCATCATGGACTTTTGCACCTTGTCGGGACAGTAACGATAAGTGAGAATATTCAGTTCCGGTTCACTGGCCAACTCAAAATCAGGGTGCTGATTAATCATTGAGGCAAAACTTTGCGCCCGCTCGATGCCCATATTTACCAGCAGTTCATACCCCTTGCGGCCAATGATCGAAAAGCCTGCATGCACCAGCATTGCCATACCGGGACGTGAACCTTCCAGGGTATGGCTGCCCAGGTCCTTGGAACCGTAACGCAGGATATAATTGGCGTGGTGTTCAATCGCCGACAGGGCCGCTGGATCTTTAAAAACTACCATACCTGCCCCCATGGGCACATACAGCTGCTTGTGTGCGTCAATGGTAACCGAGTCGGCCCTTTCAATGCCATTCAGCAGTGAGCGATAACGGTCGGAAAACAAGGTCGGACCGCCCCAGGCGGCATCAACATGAAAATGACAGCCGATTTCCTGAGCGAAATCAGCCATCGCCTCCAATGGATCAATGTTGCCGGTTTCGGTTGTACCGGCAATGCCCACCAGCGCCAGAGGCAGAATATTACGATCCCGCAGTCGACTGTATTCTTCACGTAGCTGCTTCATGTCGATCCGGTTATGATCATCGGTTTTCACCTTGATCAGATTGTCCCGGCCGATACCCAGCAGGTCGGTGGCCTTGCCCAGCGAATAGTGGCCACGCTCGGAAACAAGTACAGCAACATCATCACAACCACGATAACGCATGGCACGAGCCACACCTTCACGGGCAATTCCACCGAATGTGCCATCCGGGGCAAAGAACCGGTTGCGCGCCACCCAGAGCGCCGTAACGTTGGCAATAGTACCACCGGAACAGAAGGCTCCCAGAGCATGTTGGCTGTTATGAATCCATTTGGAATAAAAGTCGTCGTCACTGCGATATACCAGATGATGAAGCATGGCCAGCACCTGGCGTTCCATCGGTGTAAAGGCTTTGGAAGTCTCCACCTTGACCAGATTCTGATTGAGAGCAGTCATCAAGCGCGCCAGCGGGAGCATGAAATAAGGAAGCGCCGAGGTCATATGACCAACAAAACCTGGGGCTGCCGTATGAACCGACTGGGCAACCAGGTTTTCTTTGACGAACTCCGTATATTCGGAAACGTAGGTTGGTTCTTCAGGTATGGCAAAAGTGGAAAAACTGGCCTCGATCTCTTCCAGGCTGCGCTCGATGGCAACGATATGTTCCTGCAAAAAACCGGCTACATCGTCGGAAATAGCATGATCAATAGCGCCGAGTGTTGAATCTGGCGCTTCCGGAACAGTGAAGATTCGGTACAGTGTTTCCAGGTTGGCGCGTGCTGCATCGCGATTTTTAGGCATTACGGGTTTACCTTTATTTGCTTAAAGCGAACTCTATATCTGACTTTCTTCCCCACAATTACACCTCACATTCAGGCGAGTCAAGGATTACCAAATTTTTTCATTATAACCATACCAGACAGATTGTGCAAATAGCACATTGTCCGCACCTTTTCCATATTGCCGATTGTCGTTATCCAACTTTTCAGATACCATGCCTTAAATTTTACCACACCAAGGAGCACCCATGGCAACATCAGCAGAAACATCACAGAAACTTACCGGACTGGATCAGGCGCTGCAGTCAATGCGCGAAGATATGGGTGATGCAAAACGACAGTCAAATTTTTACGATCTTTTTCTTAATTCGACATTTCACGTCCCTACCCTTGACCCAAAAGAACTTAGCGGCGAATCAGAAGTTGAAGAAGGACAAGTTCTTCCGCTGGTGATCACATCAGAAGGCAACGATTTCCTGATGATTTTTGACTCGGAAGAACGCTTGAAAAGCTGGGCTGGAACGGATGTCAAATCCGTTGCAGTACCGGGATTTATACTGGCCGCCACAACCATGCCGCCGCTCCACATTGCGCTGAACGTGGGCACCGAACATTCCAAGCAACTTGTTCCCGATGAAATCGCCTGGCTACGTGAGATTGTGGATCGATGCAATGCTGAGGCGGCGGCTAAGGAACAGCAGAACCCATAAACCATCCGGGTTCCGGCAAAATATATCGCACTAAAAAACACTTATAATCGGAGACACCATGGCCAACAACAAACTATTACGCAGTATCTGTGACGCCCTGGAGCTGGACACCACCACCATTATCCAGATATTCAAAGCAGCGGGACGTGAAGTCGGAGAATCAGCCATCACCGCCTTTCTGAAAACCGAAGACGAAGACGGCCACATCCCGTGCAACAATCCGATCATGGGATTTTTTCTCGATGGCCTGATCATTCATAAAAGAGGCAAACAGGAAGACAAACCGGCTCCGACAGCAGCACCGCAGGCCGATTTAAGCTACAATGCCATCCTGAAGAAGCTGCGCATCGCCCTGGATCTGAAGGAAGAGGACCTGATCGAAATTTTCAGGAATGCGGGGATTGTCATGACAAAACACGAGCTGACCGCCCTGTTCAGAAAACCGGGACACAAGCATTTCAAGGCATGTACCAATCAGCTCCTCTTTGATTTTATCAAAGGCGTTGCCCTGCGCGAGAAGTAGCCAGGGGATCAGCAGAGGGGCTCAACATAAGCGGCAATAATATAATTACCGGGCAATTACTGACCGGGGCTGCCATTGCAGATGCCCTGGACGATCTTGCGACGCTGCGTCTCGAAATCTTCCGGGAGTATCCCTACCTGTATCAAGAGGTAAGAGCAGATGAGCTCAATTATCTGGGCACATATGTAAAGGCAACTGATGCCTGCGTCATGCTGGCATACGATGGAATCACCGTCGTCGGTGCGGTTACCGGCATGCCGCTTATCCATGAAGATGCCCGGACGGTCCAAGCCTTTGCCGGAACAACATTTCCGCTCAACGGCTTATATTACGTCGGAGAACTGCTCTTTCGCCCGGAGTACCGCAATAGTGGGCTGGGGCGGAACCTTCTTTCCAAGCTGGAAAGCCATATCAGTTCCCTGGGCAACTATTGCAAGCTCACCTGCGCAACGATTGAGCGACCCGATGATCACCCCTTGCGCCCCCATGACTACATCCCCATTACAAGATTCCTTGCCCGTACCGGTTTTGTCCGTCTATCCGGGGTGACCACCAGTTTTGTGTGGCTTGAAACCGACGGCGCCAAAAGGGATCACCCCATGCTGTTCTGGATCAAAGACCTGATTTGACTTGTATGCGGTGAGTGCTTGCCGAAAGATGTTTGTAATGTGTTGCGGTACACTCTGATCCAACAGGGTGTATATATTATCGAGGAAATTGACTTGAAAATTGAATTATTAAAGCGGTATACCCTGCTGACGATTGGCCTGTTTATTATTTCGCTGGGGGTATCGCTCTCCATCAGGGCCAACCTGGGCACCTCACCGATCTCCTGCGTACCTTATGTTCTCAGTCTCGGGTTTCCGCTCTCAATCGGTTTTTTTACATTTGCCGTAAATACCATCCTGTTTTTGGCCCAGCTGTTCCTGCTAAGGAAAAAGTTCAGGCCGGTGCAGTTTCTGCAGCTGCCTGCTGTTGCCATGTTCAGCCTGTTCATCGATATCTCCCTGCAGTTGATATCCGGCTTGGAACCAGGGCATATTTTATCACAATGGCTGTTCCTGATGTCGAGTTGCCTGATAATTGCGTTCGGCGTCAGCCTGGAAATAATAGCCAATGTGACCGTACTGCCTGCGGATGGTTTTGTGATGGCCCTCTCCAGAGTTTTTGGCTTTGAGTTCGGACGAGTCAAGATCTGCTTTGACATTTCGCAGGTTATTCTCGGTGTTCTGCTTTCCTTCCACTTTCTGGGCAGACTTGAAGGTGTCCGCGAGGGGACCCTTGCTGCATCGCTATCCATGGGATGGCTGATCAGGTATTTTCTTGCAAGGAACGAATTCCTGACAGCCATGTTAAGCAGAAACCTGCAACAGGATGCCTGTTGAATCAGAAACATCATGGGATAACAGGCTGACGGAAAAAATTATAGAGTTGTTGCGCAATTTGAGCCACTGAAATATTAAAGTCTGCTTACTAACGTAAACATATAAAAAGCTAGAGCAGACTCAGGTTCCCTGGACTTTGCCCTGTAGCAGATGTTTTCGCCGAAGCAGAGGAGTTGTTTAAGAAGAGACTGGAAGGGTTACCCCTGACAAAGACGGAACAGGAGTATTATTCCCGTTCGGTAAAGAAAAAGGTGGTCGCGCTGGCAAATGCGGAACTGTACGGACTTGCGAGGAAGTTGTTGGAGAAATAAGTGTTGGAGTTTGGTGGTAAACATGTTAGGCGACTATTATGGCCGCCTTTTGAATTGGTTCTGTATCATCCGAGTTTGATATTACAAACGGTAAACATCGTCGTGGCTGCCGATATCGAGCAGCATGATTTCCTTGTCCGTTACCACCACAATAAGCGTGATGCGATAACTGTGGGTAATACTCACAGCCTGAATGCCCTTCATGTTACCGCTCAGATGGTGAAATTTCAGATGCCGCTGAAACGGATCCTTTTCAAGATCTCTCAGAATGGCGGCAACCTTTGAGCGCAGGTCGGGATGGATGGCGATAAATTTCTTTGCCGTACGCGTAAAACCGGCAGTCCAGATCAGGGTATACATCTTCAATCACCCAAATCCAGCTCTTTGATCAAATCAGATGCAGTGCCACGCGTCACCCTTCCGGCAGCTACGTCTTGAAGTGACGCCTTCATCCGGGCCTGGTACGCCTCATCAGCCTCGGCCACCAATTCCTGATAACGCGCCTCGGTCAGCACCACATATTCGGGTCTGTTGTTACGTATTACATGCACATCACCCGTGGCGATCATATCGTCAACCGCAGCAATACCGCGCCGTTTGATCTCCTGTGCTGGAATGGTATTCATAGCAATACTCCTTTCAGTATCTGATTAGATACTAAATAGAGTGCCACATGTGAATAATGTCGGCAAGAAAATTTTATGTTGATGCAACAAAGGCGACCGATTTGGCCGCCTTTTGAATTAACATATGGTGTTTCCTGAATACAATAAGAAATTTCTTAAAAATACTCGTCAATCCATGAATATTGTGCTCTTGCCAGCAACACCGCACACTGCCGGGCTCTTGCAAATGGCTTTGTATCTTTGATTTCTGATTTAATCTTGGCAATCGCATCATCGAATCTTTTTTTCAAAACAAATTCTGATGCGGTTCCAGGTTGTTGCCATATTTTATACGCAGCATCGGCCGCCTTAACATCTTTCATAATATCTATCACATTGGCTGTGCGTTTCTTCGCGATTTCAGCCTTGTTCAGATGAAATAACCATACTGTAACATCTAAACGCCTTTTTTCCTCATCACTCGGGGAACTGTTTTTTAATGTTGGAGTACCATCCGAACTGAACCACAGTAGCGCCATATCCATTACGCAACAGGGATCAAATGGCAACACATCTTCAGCAATCAGGTTCCATTCCGCTCCTTCCGGCGCTCTTGCACCTTCAACAGGGAAAAAATCCCACTTGCCGCCTTCTGTTTCTTCATCAACTCGCCGTTGATTCGAATGCATACAAGACAATCGATAATTTTTGGGTTCAAACGCCAACCACCAATAACCAGGCGATTTATTCCCAGTTTTTTCCAGCGTGCTATGGTCGATTTCGACAACCCTTCCTTTAGGGCGAAAGTGATCAACGTTAGGATCAGCCCCATCCAAGAGTACTTCGGAGTACCAACACTTATTTCCAACGACATCTCTCAACGATTTTAGCAATGCTTCGCTGCCCCAGGTTTCCGCTCTCTTCGAATCAATGAAAGCTGCTCTTTCCTCGGGCTTTTTTTTCAGAAGCTCGTTCGTCAATTCCTGAGCCCTAGCTTCCCATACTGGATCAAAGTTAATATCATGGGGATTTATATGAATCATTACTGCTCCATGCTCACAGATTCGTACAACTTTGAAGAGAGCCTATCTATTGCCTGAATCTTCCAATCAGGGTTCTCGTTGGCCGAGACAATTTCGTTCATAACCGTTTCATAAGCAATTCGGGCTATATTGCGGTATGGATCAGGTGTCATCTCATCTGGAGTAAGACCCGGAATAAGCTTGCGATACCGCTCAAGTTGTCTTTGTTGTCTCGGAT
The DNA here is from genome assembly GCA_041737975.1 of Geobacterales bacterium. GTDB lineage: Bacteria > Desulfobacterota > Desulfuromonadia > Geobacterales > Pseudopelobacteraceae > JBGSQR01. The sequence goes on from JBGSQR010000428.1 coordinate 12,433, forward strand.
ACTTTTCTTTCAGAGATACTTCGTATATCCGTCTTAAAACTTTCAGGCTATAGGGATCAAGTTGGCTTTCCAGGCCAAACAAAGGGCTTGTCAAAACTCCGGCAACACCTCTTCCACGCGGACTATCATCAGGCTCTTTCGCTACAATGTGCCCATTTTCATTACGGAGCAGAACACGAATTTCATTCTTACGCAACCCGGAAACTAGCAATGGATCATGGGTCGCAAGGATCGTATGACTATTCTTGTCAATCTCACCTATCTTGCGCAAATGTTCAAGATAGTCAACGCCCCAAGCTGGGTTCAGGTGCGTGTCCGGCTCATCAAGGAAGTAGAGAGATTCGGCATTCCTCGTAAAACGCATGAGTCCCAAGACAGTTAATAACTGTTGCTCGCCTTCACTCAATTGGCGGGTGTGAATTGAGTCATCACTACCCTTCACTTTCACTTTTACGCGGAATTGACTCTCGTCGGAATCTAGAAATCCGCTAAGCCGCATAGTATCAAGTGCCTGAAAGAGCGCACCGGGGTCTTTGCCGTATTCCTTGGCCAAGGCCTGCAATGCCTGTAAGTCAGGTAGATAAAGATAAAGAAACTCTTTTGTTGGGTTGTGACGAAAATCAACTTTAATCTTCACTGAACGTGAAAACGGAACCAAACTATGCCGCTTGATCGCTAACAACAGGTCACGGACCGCCCCTTTGGCACCCCAAAAATCCTCTGCTTTAGCATTGATTTTTGCCCAGGAGGGTTTGTTTAAAACGATAAGCAACGAATCGAATGCCTCAATTCTTGGAAGTTTTTCAAGAAATTTGCATACCTCAGCATCGTCGGAGAAATAGAAGGCCAAGAGAGAAAAAAGACCGTGGACAGGTCGCGCACAGATAAAGCTGCTCAGATCAAGTTTGTCGTTATCCGTATTGTCCACCAATGTTTTATTCCGGGCAAGTTTGTCGTGTTCTACAAAGAGTTCTTTAAAGCGGTCACTCGTACCGGAATAATATCCAACAACATACCGGGGCGAATACTGCTCTCTGACTACCGTTGTAGCAACCTTCTTACCGTCAACAGTTGCGGTGGGAGTTTTGTCTTTAATTCCATTAATACAGACATGATGACCAGCTATCGTATACTCAAGTTCATAAGAGAACGGAGCGGGTTTCTTGAGGTTCAATTTGGAGAAAATGCTGATGAGCGCCTCAGCCAAGTTCGTTTTTGCAGAACCATTGCGGCCAATCAAAACGGTAACATCGCAAGACTCGTCAAAGTCGATACAGAATCCTTCAAGGTTTTTCCACTTGCTGGTAATTTTCAGCTTATTGATTCGCATTGGCTATCCTCCGAATCGGCTTATTCGAACCGACAGGGACATCCAGAAACTTATTCCTGCCTTCACGTAATAGCTCGTAAAATCGATCAATGTCGTCAGACAATCCAGATTCAATGACAAGTCGATCTGCCATGGCATTCCCGCCAAGTTGATCGAGAACAGAGACAAGCTCATCAAGGGTTGTAGCTGCTTTTGTATTCATATAGCGCTCGTTTTTTATTGTATTTGCACGTGGAATTCGTTTTTGTTCAGGGACGTCCAACGTTTGTTCCTTGATGAGTTTCAATAGCTCGCTTGCCGGTTCATCATTTGGATCTTGCGGTACCAACTCTCCGCAAAAGGCCTTAGTGAGCAGCGCTGGGGTCATGTTTTCGACCTGGAACATGGCGGTGCGGTAACGGGCCTCGAGCTGCTCTGTAAGCTTGAAGAGGGCTTCGATACGTCGGACGATTTCGTATTGTTCGGAGAGAGGGGGGACTCGATGAAACAGCAAATACTGTTCAGAGATAGGAACAAAATCTCTTGTAGTTTGCTCTTTTACAGCTGCGACTTGTTCAATGAAATAATGGCTTGCAAGGTAATACATAACAAACTTATTAGACAATATCTCAGGATTAACACGATAGTAAGTTGTTTGAGGAGTTAAAACACAGCACCTATCTGAAATAGCAACTCTACCGACACTTCCTTTATGGGTATAAATGACATCATTTGCTTTAGCAAAGCCAACTCGAAGTTGATCAAGTGGTTTACCAGAAACCTTATATGCACCCTCATAGTCTATCTGGAAATTGTTAACTTGAGCAGCAGTGATAAAAGGGAGGCCATCTGGAGTGAAGTCACTCGTTTTGGGGTGATTGACACCATGGTTTCCATCTTTAAGATCAGAGATCGCACCGGTACGAAGCAATTCAGCAGTAGAAAAAAACTCCCATGATTCAGGAAGCTCCCAATTTAAAACAATATCCGATTGTTTCACTGTTTCAGGAACTCCACGACGAATTTGTATCTGTAAATTGCTGCTATGTAGTCGTTTTATTGCCTCAGATGCAATTGTCACATTTGGGTTATCCGTCCGCCAATCCGTCGTCAGACGACCGGAACAGGCAGCAGCAAGCACTGCCTGACGAAATCGTTTGATAATTCGCGGCACCCGCTCCAGTCTCTCGCGGCAGGCTTCCACCTGCGCCAGCAACGTATCAAGCTTGTCAGCAATCCGTTTTTGTTCGTTGCGGGGAGCAAGTATGAAAGGAAGTTTCGCTGCTGCCGAGCCAGAGAGTTCCTTAAAGGTCGTGCCGGTCGCCATCATTTCCGCAATGGGCTTGATATGGCGTAAGTAGTAATAAACGAATCGGTTGTCTATTGATTCAGGCAAAGCAAAACTCTTAAATCCTTGATTGGTTGTGACTTCAGTAGACGCAATTGCAACGTACCCAACCGGTGCACGACTGGAAAACAAGACGCTTCCGGCAGGCAATTTCATTGCGGAGCAGTTCGTATAGCCTTTCTCTGAAAGGTTCCGCGCCCCTCTACTGATATATGCATCTTTGTAGCCGCTTAGGTCAGCCGGAGTAATCCAAGGAATTCCTCCTTGAGTCGTAAAATTAGTTGGGTCCTTCGATGGAGGAGTACCGCCACCGACAACTTTTGCGACATCACCGATCTCACATTCAACCCATCCCTGCGGAAGCTCTTTCACTCCTCCACCTCCGCGCCCAGCTCCCGCAAAATCTCCACCTCAATCTGCTTCGCATCGGGCAGTTTCCCGGCCAGCTCCTTGGGCAGATCATGGGTCAAGGAGTATCCCGCCACCCCCATCGG
>JBGSQR010000442.1:0-3244 GCA_041737975.1 Geobacterales bacterium
TGGTAATGACCAGCGCCAACATTTCCGATGAACCGATAGTGTATGAAGATTCTGACGCCACCCAGCGTCTGGGCAATATTGCAGACTTTTTTCTTGTACACAACCGACCGATTCATATCCGCTGCGACGACTCGGTCATACGCGTGTTCCAGGGCAAGCCACTCTTCTATCGCCGGGCCAGAGGTTATGCACCGCGCCCTGTCAAACTACCGTTCAAGCTTGCACCAATACTGGCGACCGGGGCCGAAATGAAAGGGGCCATCTGCCTGGCAAATGGTGAGCAGGCCTTTCTGAGCCAACATCTGGGTGACCTGCAAAATAGCTCTACTAACGACTCATTCCGTCACTGCATCCAGCACCTGTCAAATCTCCTGCAGATTGTACCGGAAGCGGTAGCCTGTGACCTGCACCCGGATTACAGCTCATCCCTGTATGCAGCAGAATCCGGACTTCCGCTAATTGCGGTACAGCATCACCATGCCCACCTGGCTTCCTGCATGGCAGAGAACGGTTTGACAGGTGAAGTTATCGGCATAATTCTCGACGGCACCGGATTTGGCAATGATGGCACCATCTGGGGCGGAGAATTTATTGTTGGAGGGTTTGACGGTTTTATACGTGCTGCCCACTTCCGGCAAACCCGCCTGCCCGGTGGCGATGCGGCAGTTCGTGAACCTTGGCGCATGGCGGCCAGCTACCTCTTTCAATTGATGGGCGAACAGGCTTTTGAACTTAAGCACCCGATAATTCAGCGAATGAATAGCATGGAAGCCAGTTTGCTGAAATCAATGTTACAAAAAGGTCTCAATTCCCCACTTACATCTAGTTGCGGACGCCTGTTTGATGCCGTGGCAGCACTGCTTGGCATACGACATTTTGTGACTTACGATGGCCAGGCAGCAATTGAGTTGGAAGCGCTGGCGGAGTTGTCGGAAGATAAAACTGTTTATGCTCCCCTCCCCCCTTGCGGGGGAGGGCCAGGGTGGGGGGGAACTAGCTATGGAATGAACCTATTGCAGCTTCACCCACCCCCCACCCCCCTCCAGTCAAGGGAGGGGGAGAATGTCATCGACTTCTCCCAAACTATCGCAGCAATCCTGGCAGACCAGTCAGCAGGGGTTTCAAATACCGTCATTGCACGCCGTTTCCACAACACCATTGCCGGGGCACTAACACAAATGTGCATCAAAATTGCCGCCGATACCGGCCTTGACCGCATTGTTCTTTCCGGCGGAGTTTTTCAGAATCGCCTTTTGACAGAATTGGTATATAATCTTTTGAGTTCTAACAAATTACAGGTATTTACCCACAGACTGGTACCGCCAAACGATGGCGGCATAGCTCTGGGACAGGCTGCAATTGCAGGAAGGAGAATCAACTGACATGTGTTTAGGCGTCCCCATGAAGGTCATCAGCAAGGATGAATTCGGAGTAATTGCAGAGATTGACGGTGTTCAGAAAGAAGCCAGCCTGAAGCTTCTGGATGAGCAGGTGGAAATTGGTGACTACGTCATTGTTCACGCCGGATTTGCCATATCAAAACTCGACGAAAAATATGCCGAAGAAACCCTGCAACTGATGAGAGAAGTATTCTCACCTGAGGATATGCAATGAAATTCCAGGATGAATTCCGTGACCGAGAACTGGTCGCAAATATGGCCCGCAACATCCGTTTGATGGCAGAAAAATTGTCTCAACCGGTCAGCTTCATGGAAGTTTGCGGCACCCACACCATGTCGATTTACCAGTACGGCATCCGCTCTCTGCTGCCGGAAAAGATCAGACTGGTTTCAGGGCCGGGCTGCCCGGTCTGCGTTACACCCATAAGCTATATCAACAAAGCGCTGACCTGTGCGACGATGCCGGAAAATATTATCGTCACCTTTGGCGACATGCTGCGCGTTCCAGGCACCTATTCATCCCTGATGGAAGCCCGCGCCACAGGAGCAGACATCAGGATTGTGTATTCGCCGCTGGATGCTGTGGCAATCGCCAGAGACAATCCAGAACGGAAGGTTATTTTCCTGGGTGTGGGATTTGAAACAACCGCACCAACTATAGCCGCTGCCATTCTGGATGCAAAACAAAAACAGCTGCAGAATTTTTCCGTACTGGCAGCACACAAAACCATGCCACTGCCCATGGAGGTTCTGTCCGCCGACCCGGAACTTAAACTGAACGGCTACCTCTGCCCTGCCCACGTCAGCACCGTAATCGGTGGTAACGCCTATAAACCGCTGGCAGAAAAATCACGGATACCATGTGTGGTAACCGGTTTTGAACCGGCAGATGTCATGCAGGGTATCGAAATGCTTCTGGCCCAGGTGCTGGCTGGGGAACACAAGGTTGAAATCCAGTACAGCAGGGCCGTCAACTGGGAGGGAAATTCAACAGCAAAAAGAATCATCAATCAGGTCTTTGAGCCAAGCGACGCAGTCTGGCGCGGCCTTGGCAATCTGCCAGGTACAGGCCTAGCCATCAGAAACGAATATCAGAGTTATGATGCAGAGCATCTGCTTGACTTGTCAGGAGTTGAAGATCAGGAGAATACAGCCTGTTGTTGCGGAGAGGTATTAAAGGGAAAACTGTCGCCCTTTGAATGCCCGCTTTTCAACACAGCCTGCACACCGGAAAATCCGGTCGGTGCCTGCATGGTTTCCAGCGAAGGAACCTGCGCTGCGGCATATAAATATGGTAGATAACTAAAACTTAATATCTAGACCAATTCCCAATTTCTGTGTAGAAGGATCATTACCGCCCGGCCTGGCTTCCGGCTGAAGGTTAAGAAACTTGTAGTCAATACTTAGCGAGACATTATCACGTAGCATAAAATTGACCCCAGCTTGGCCGGCTAAAGATGTCTTGAGCCCCGGAACCGCCTCACCCGGCTTAACCGGCTCGGCATAGCTGTACGCCAGTCCGGTACCGATATACGGCTTAATCTCTTTTGATGCACCCAAACCGTATTTTGCAGTGATTGAGCCGACATTCTTATTTTTAGGGTCTACCGTGGAAGAAGACAAGGATTCATATCCGATTGAAAGTGGACTCTCGTCAGCAGCAAATCCCAAAACCACATTCAGCAGCAAGCAGGCCAGTATTAATAGAAAACTATTTTTATGTAATTTTATATTCATGGAATTATTATACATCCATTCAATCAAAAAATTAACCCGCAAACGGCCAATAGAGCTTCACAACTAATCCATAACTATTACAGTAAAGAAATTTCACTTCTGTGTTT
>JBGSQR010000487.1:0-6998 GCA_041737975.1 Geobacterales bacterium
TCACCCCGCTACAACGGACAGACTGATGTTGCCTTGACCGAAACGGGTATTGAACAGTACCACCGCATGAAAGAACGCCTGAAAGGAATCAAGATTTCCGCCTGCTATACCAGCGATCTTTCCCGTTGCAGCATCGGCGCAAATATCATCTGTCCGCAGTTCAAGATTGAACCGGTAAAACGCAACGAATTGCGTGAACTGAATATCGGTTTATGGGAAGGCCTGACCTGGGAAGAGATCAACAGCCGCTGGCCTGAAGAATGGAAAGCCAGACTGGCGGACATGGTCAACTATCGCGTACCGCAAGGCGAAAACCTGCTGGACATCCAATCCCGTGTAATGCCGGTTATCAGAGAAATTATTGAAAAACATCAGGGGCAGGAGATACTGGTTGTGGGGCATGGCGGAGTAAACCGGATTGTATTGCTGAACGCTATCGGAGCCCCGCTGAGCAGTGTTTTCAACATCGAGCAGAACTTCTGCTGCTACAATGTTATTGACTACTACTCGGATGGGCCAACTACGGTAAAACTTATGAATGAACAGCTCCTGTAATTCATTTTTATGAACGCTTTTGATATTTTTTATCTGAACAAGTTGCATTTGAGAACAAATGTGACAAACTAACACTATGCAAGGGCATATCAAGCTTGATTATTGCACATCTTACATGCTAGATTTACTCATTAATGAGTATTAGACTACTAATTACTATTTAACATAAATGCTCTGAATTATTAGTTTTTGCATTCAGGAGGAAAGCATGAGTAACGCACTAGTCCCTGTAAAATCAGATGATTCTCGTGGTGAGCTGATCCAGCTCGTCAGTTTCAATCTTGATCAGGAAGAATATGGTGTTGATGTTTTAAAAGTCAGGGAAATTATCCGCATGCCCATCGTCACGCGGGTTCCGAATACACCTCATTTTGTTGAAGGTGTTATAAACTTACGCGGCAAGGTTATTCCGATCATTTCCATGCGTAAAAAATTCGGACTAATGGAAGCAGAGAACGACAAACAGACCAGAATCATGGTCATGGATGTTGACGGAGAGTTGATGGGATTTATCGTTGATGCGGTTTCCGAGGTTATCAGGGTTTCCGGCAGCGAAATCCAGCCATCTCCTGCAGTTGTAGCAAGCGGCATTGATCAGGACTGCATTGCCGGCGTTATCAATCAGGCCGAAAGACTGCTCGTACTTCTTGACCTTGAGAAAATGTTCTCTAACGATGACAAAAGCCTGTTTGGTTCCCTGTAGTTTATTTTGAGATTTTTAAGGAGAGTTTAAATGTCACCGATTGATTGTGAAGATGCGGAACTGCTTGAAGGCTTTCTCGCGGAGACAACAGAACTGCTTGAGAAACTCGATGATGATCTGGTAGCGCTTGAAAAATCTTCCGAACCTGAAGAGCTGCTGAACCGCATTTTCAGGTCTATTCATACTGTTAAAGGCGCTTCCAGCTTTCTCGGCTTTGATCAACTAGTCAAAGTAACCCACAAAACAGAAGATGTCCTTAATCGTCTGCGTAAGGGTGAACTCTATGTAACTCCTGAAATTATGGATGTGATTCTCGAAGCAACCGACCTGGTTAAAGTACTTGTCAGCGATATCAAAGCCGGCGAGATTCAAGAGCGCGAGATTGAGGGAACAATAACAAAATTGTTGCCACTACTTTCTGAAGCAGCCTCTGCCGCACAACAGAAAACCGAAGATGCACCGGAAGCCAGTCAACCGCCTGAACCACCTAAAGAAACTGCCGTAAAAGCTGAGACTACTGCAGCGGAACCGGCAACATCGGCTAGCCCCTCCCCAGCAGCCGAAGAGACCGTGAAAGAAGCACCACCAACTCCTCCAACGCCCAAAATCGGTTCTGAAGTTGTTCCCAAGAAGACCCCGCCACCTCCTAAGTCTTCTGAAAACAAGGGCGAAGATTTATCGGACAATACAACTGTTCGTGTCGATGTTAAACGCCTAGACGACCTGATGAATCAGGTCGGTGAACTGGTGCTGGAACGTAACCGGATGATCCAGATCAACCAGAACCTGCAACAGGGTGACTTTGATTCGGTTGAATTCAACGAGGATTTTTCCAAGCTGACCAAGCGGATGAACTTCGTAACTTCGGAACTGCAGATGCAGGTTCTGAAAATGCGTATGCTACCGGTTGAAAAAGTCTTCAAAAAGTTCCCGCGTATTGTCCGCAGTATGGCTCGCGACCTGGGAAAAGAGGTTGACCTGCAGATTTTCGGTGAAGAAACAGAGCTGGATCGCTCAGTTGTGGACGAAATCGGCGATCCGCTGATCCACCTTATCAGAAACGCCATGGACCATGGCCTGGAAACGCCCGATGTACGTGTTGCAGCCGGCAAGCCACGTGTCGGCACTTTGGTTTTGGCAGCAATCCACGAAGGCAACCAGATCATCATCAGCATCAAGGATGACGGTAACGGTATCGACACGGAAAGAGTTGCACGCAAGGCGTTGGAAAAAGGCCTGGTTACAGAAGAGCAACTATCCGCCATGAGCCAGCGTGAACTTTTTGACCTGATCTTCCTGCCCGGTTTTTCCACCAAAGATAAGGCAAACGACCTGTCCGGCCGTGGTGTCGGCATGGACGTAGTTAAAACAAACATCAAAAAACTTAACGGACTGATCGAGATCAAGAGTGAAAAGGGTCAATGCTCCGAGTTCATCCTCCGCCTGCCTCTAACACTGGCCATAATCCAGTCGCTACTGGTAGAAGTTGAAGGAGAGATCTATTCCCTGCCGCTTTCATCGGTTCTGGAGACGTTGCGTGTTGACCAGCGCCTGTTCCATGTAATCGGCGGACAGGAAGTGCTCAAGCTACGCGACATGGTACTGCCTCTGGTACGCCTGGAAACGGTTTTCAGGGTTCAAAAGAAAAATGAGCAGGAAGATTTCTGCTATGTAGTTGTTGTAGGCAGTGCAGATAAACGTATGGGACTGGTGGTCACACGCCTTGTTGGACAACAGGAGGTTGCCATAAAATCACTGGGTAACTATCTTGCAAACATTCCTGGCATTGCCGGTTCCACAATTCTGGGAGATGGTCGCGTAGCTTTGATCATTGATCCATTTGGACTTATTGATGGTGGCGAAAGTGGTTCCGGGCGTTAGCCTGGACTAAAGAGCAGTACCAACTAACATCATCGAAGGGATATTATCGTGGCTATTTCAGATAAAGACTTTGAACAATTAAGAGATTTCATCTACAACCTCTGTGGCATGTACTTCCACACGACCAAGAAGTATTTCCTTGAAAGCCGTCTGACTCGCAGAATGGAGGCCACCGGTCTAAAGACTCACCAGGATTACTACCTACTTTTGAAATCCCCACGTGGGAATGAAGAAATAAAATTCCTTATGGATGAGATTACAACCAACGAAACATATTTCTTCAGAAATATTCCCCAGCTTAATGCACTGGAAACCAAGCTTCTGCCGGAAATAGTCGAAATCAAGAACAAGATGGGCTTCCGCAAACTGCGCATCTGGAGCGCCGCCTCTTCATCAGGCGAAGAAGCCTATACCATGGCCATGATTTTGAATGAAAAGCGCTCCACCCTTCTGAAAGACTGGATCATTGAAATTGTCGGCACCGACATCAATGAAACCGTTGTAGCACAGGCTAAGGAAGGTGTTTACAACGCCTATTCCGTGCGAAACATCCCGGATGTGTACAAACGTAAATATATCCGTGAGGACAAGGGGCTGTTTACTCTTTCACCTGAAATCAAGAAATTTGTTACCTTCAACAAGCTCAACCTCTACGATGACAACAAGATGATTTTCATGAAGACTTTTGACATCATCTTCTGCGCTAATGTTTTAATCTACTTTGACACCGCCTCCAAGTCCAAGGTTGTCCAGCACTTTTACAACAACCTGCAACCGTACGGCTACTTCTTTGTTGGACAGTCAGAATCCCTGCACGGGGTGAATGATAAATTCAAGACTGTTCACTTCCCTGGCGGATTTACTTATAAAAAATAGTCTGAAAGGTCTGATCTATGAATAAGATTGCAATGATTGAAAAAGCAGAACAGATGGTTGCAAAAATCGATGATCTACCCACTATTCCGGCTGTTGCCAACCAGATATTGCAGCTTCTCGATCAACCGGATGTCCAGATTGAAGAAATTGCCGACCTGATGCTTTCCGACCAGGTTATGACAGCCCGGGTAATGAAGCTTCTGAACTCTCCGGTTTACAAGCCTACTCATGAGATAACCTCTCTAAAACGGGCACTGGTCTACCTCGGTCTGCGACATGTACGCGAACTGGCCCTGACCACATCACTGATCGGAGCATTTGAAAAGGACACCGGAGCTTTCGAAATCGGCAGCTTCTGGGAACACTCCTTTGGCACCGGCATGGTTTCCAAAGTCATTGCCAAGATTGTCGGCTACAAGGATCTGGAAAAAGCCTATATCAGCGGTATAATCCATAACCTGGGAGTTGTGTTCCTGAGCGCCTACATGAGAGATGAATTCAAATCTGTCCTGGATGCGATCAAAGACAAACCGGTCAAACTTATTGATGAGGAAATCAAGCATTTCGGCACCAGCCACTGCGAAATCGGCCTCTGCATGGCCCGCAAATGGAACTTCCCGGAAGCCTACTGTGAAGTAATCGCCTATCACCATAATCCAAGCGAAGCAACCCTTGACCCGGTTTTATGCTCCATAGTAAATCTGGCGGAAATGTTCTGCAGCGTACGTGGACTTGATTATGGCGGAATAGAATGGGTCAGCTTCAACCTTCATGAAGAACCGGCCTGGAAAATTCTGAAAGAGCAGTATCCAAGCCTGGTTGATATGGATGTGGAGCGATTCTGTTATGAGCTGGATGATGCAATACCTGATGTAAAAGAGCTTGTCAGCTCCATATTTAATTCCAAGTAACAGGCGGACTTTAATGCAACCATCACAAAGTGGCAAAACGCGCGTTCTGATAGTGGATGACTCATCATTCATGCGCATGGCCATTCGCAGCGTTTTATCCAAGGATTTATCAATTGAGATTGTCGGCACAGCCGCTGACGGCATGGAAGGCGTAGAGAAGGCAATTGCCCTCAAACCTGACCTGATTACAATGGATGTGGAAATGCCGCGCATGGACGGCATTGCGGCCCTGAAACAGATCATGGCCAAAGCACCAACCAAGGTGATCATGGTCTCGACCCTGACCAATCAGGGCGCTAAATCCACATTTGAAGCTCTGGATGCCGGTGCCATTGACTACATCCCCAAAAACGTAACTGACTCGTCTGAGGCGCAGAATATTTTCCGTGAAGAGTTATTAAGAAAGGTCCGTGCTGCAGGCGGCTCCAGGTCCATTTCTCCATCCGTATCAACAATGGCCAGAACAGCCCCCACACCACCAGCTCAACGAACCACCACTAGAAGTAAAATTGCCGGAAAAAAAATCAACTACGTTGGTATTGGCGCATCAACCGGCGGTCCTGTGGCTCTGCAAGAGGTTCTTTCCCGTATCCCGGTTAACTTTCCATACGGGATAATTGTGGGTATCCATATGCCAAAGGCCTTTACCGGACCTTATGCTGACCGTCTGAACGCCAAATGCTCACTGACCATCCGTGAAGCGGTTGATGGCGACATCCTCAAACCTGGACTGGCACTGATAGCCCCCGGAGGGATGCATACGACACTGGTACGCCGTGGTACAAATGTTACCGTAAAGCTGGAGCCGATCACGAACTACCCGCAGCATGTGTACATTCCTTCCGTGGACCTGATGCTTTCCAGTATGGCTGAAGCAACCGGCGGATCAATGTTGGGAGTCATACTTACAGGAATGGGCAATGACGGCTTTAAAGGCATGCAGACGTTGAAAAGCAAGGGTGGAGTAACGCTGGTCCAGGACGAAGCGACTTCAACCATCTATGGCATGCCTAAGGCCTGTGTGGATGGCGGTGTCGCCGATGAAGTCATGCCACTGGGGCAGATTGGTTTTGAGATATCCAAGTTTGCCGGGTAAAACCGGTTCGCAATTCTAAGTTCAATATTACATAAAAAGACCCCGAAGTTTTTAAAACTCCGGGGTCTTTTTATTAGTGCTGCTAAGCTTAGATCTTGATCAGTTCGTACTTCCTGCTGCCCAGGCCGACCTTTTCGGCATGCTCAAGTTGAACTTCCCAGGGTATGGCCGGATGGACACCTCGAAATTTATCGCCGCCTGGTTCCAGACCACTCTTAAGAGCTGTTTCCTGATTACCGCGCGCCCCATTGACAAGATCGGCACAAGCCTGATCCAGCGCAACCGGATCACTTGAAGCACAAATGCCGATATCGTTGACGATTGGCGCATCAGCATGGCCATAACAGTCACAGGCCGGAGATACCTGGGTAATGAAATTCAGATAGACCATCCGCTCTTCCTTACCGGTAACCGCCCCCTTGGCGTATTCAGCCATCTTTTTCATCACCAGATCGGCAGCTTCGTTCCACTGGATGTTGATCGTTTTGACCGGGCAGACCGTAATACAACGGCTGCAACCGGCACATTTAACCGGATCGATTGTGGCCTTGCCGTCTGTAATGATAATCGCGTCGTGGGCACAGGCCTTTATACAGAGGGCACAACCGATACATCGCCTTGCATCAACAACCGGAGCAACTGTCGAGTGCTGAACCAGTTTACCTTTGCGACTGGCGCAACCCATACCTAGATTTTTGATAGCGCCACCGAAACCGGTCAGTTCATGACACTTGAAGTGAGACAAACAGACCAGCGAATCAGCCTCCACAATCTCAGTTCCCAGAAAAACCGACTTGAGCAGATCACCTTCAATCTTGACTTCCGTTTCAGTCACACCACGCAAGCCATCGCTGATAATCAACGGCGCCCCAACTACAGCATAGGCAAAACCGTTTTCAATACCGCAGGTAATTGCCGAAACTGCCTCTTTACGCTCACCCGGATACAGCGTTGAGGAATCTGTCAAAAAAGGAAG
>JBGSQR010000504.1:0-2346 GCA_041737975.1 Geobacterales bacterium
ACTCCAAGCTGAACACATTCGCATCCGGCACGCTTCATCCAGACCAGCAATTCTTCATCAAGCGCAGTTACTCTGGACTGACAGTTCCAGACTATTCCGGCTTCGCACTCTATCAGTAAACGGCAGAAGGCAATTGTTCTGGAACGGTCAGCCGTAAAAGTATCATCACGGAGTGAGAAGTAGATCAGGCCGAGATTTTTACTGATAAATAGTATTTCATCAACAATATTCTCAGGAGATCGAAAACGGACTCTTTTATTCCAAAAAACAGGTGAGCTGCAAAAGCGACAAGCAGACGGACACCCTCTGCTGGTCACAAGAAATTCCGCCTGAAACTCCCTATCCAAACCAATAGAACGATCCAGATACAAAGAAGAAAACGGGACCTTATTCAAGTCATCCAGCAGCTTTCTTGGCGATGTTACAACAACTTGACCGTCCTTACTATATGCTATGCCGCTGACCTGCTCCGTAGATCGACCTGCTTTGCGACACTCTGCCAGCTCTAAAAGTGTTGTTTCTCCTTCACCGATAACTACCAGATCTACAGATTTATTTTTAAGTAAAATTTCCCTGTGTTGAAAAGTCGCATGCCCTCCCCCCAGTACGACCTGGCACGCGGGGAAAATATCCTTCACAAGTCCCGCCAATTCCAGAGAGGCATGCCTGTTGTGCGTCCATTGTGAAATACAAAAAATTGCTGGTTTTTGATCAGCAAGTAACTTCTTTTTTTCACTATCCGACCAGCCGGACAGGTTTACAAGTGTTGAATCAAATCCAGCCTGGATTAAAGTCGAATGAAGGTAACAAAGACCTGTGGGCAACATGGTCACAAAGGGATCACTACGATCTGGCATTCCAGATATGTAACTAAGCAGAATTTTCATAGGCTCTGGGTAAAAAAAATCCGGGTCAAATGACCCGGATTCTATAATTTTATCAATAAGTGGTTTTAGTTATTCTGACTGAGTGTCAAGCCGAGCGTGTCATTTTGCAGAACTTCACTTTCCCGTTCTTCTTCAACCCCTAGCAATAGAGCGCTGAAGTTATCATCATCCACCTGTTCACCAACCCTGCGAGCACCCAGGTAACGGCCTAGATAATATGGTGTATCCATGCTGGAAATTACTACTTTGCGATCACGCGAAGAAGCGTGAATCATCTTTCGGTTGCCAAGATAAATACCTACATGAGAAGGAAAATGGGCATATGTTTGAAAAAACACCAGGTCACCCTTTTTCAGATCTCCACGCATAACTTCATTGCCTACATGAAACTGTTCACGTGCCGTACGAGGCAGACTAATTTTAAGATCGCGGAAAACCTGTTGTGTAAAGCTGGAGCAATCCAGTGAATTGCGGCTATTACCACCAAAACGGTAGCGTGCCCCAAGGAAGCTGTAAGCTGTCTTTTTCAGAGTATTTAATGCAGACTCATTTTCTTCCAGTGTTTTGGCAAGATCCACAGGCTTGTCTGAATCCAGATCAGTCAATTCAGCCAGAGTATTTGCCAGTTCTTTCTCGGTAAGCAGATCAGAACTTATTGTCGCAAGACGATTTTCAGAAACTGCACGCCTTGGTGCAACTGCCGGTACGACTTCATTCAGCACCAGAACCTGTCCCTGCTTGATCTTATTGCCTTTAATATTATTAAGGCTACGCAATGTACCCATTTTGATGCCGGTTTTCTTGGCTATGCCAGGAAGAGTATCACCCTTAACAACCTTGTATGATTTTGGACTTTCAGCAACCTTTTCCTTCTTAGTCTTGGCAACGGCATGAGAAGGTATGATAAGACGAGTTCCCTGTTTTATCTGAGTACTGCTCAATGTATTTACAGTTTTTAGTTCTTCAACTGAGACGTGATATTTGCGGGCAATCGAGTGAAGTGATTCGCTCTTGCGGACTAAGTGAGTTTTTGAAGCCAGGACCAGTTGGGGAAAAGCAAGCAGCATGATGCAAATCAGTAATATGTGTCGGATATTTGCCATTTATCCTCCTTTTTGTTCACAATTTATAGCAAGTCCAGCATCGTTCTTATATCCCGGGCAATTCAAAAAGTCAAACATTAAAATGCAGACTCCACCCTGCAACCCTTCAACAAAAACGCATAAACAACTGTTATTTAACTGTTTTTTTGCGACGATCATCTACCTTGATCGCCACCGGTTCCTCTCTCAAAACAGTAATCTGATTCATCGGTGGAATCAGGCTTTTGTACTGTTCCTTCCCCTTATACAACGCTGAAATATCGACCTCTTCTGTTACAATTGAATTTATTTTGCCGACCTGAGCAGACGGACCTTCAATTTCAACTGTTGCTGGCTCTGAAACAACAGTGCCGCCC
>JBGSQR010000521.1:0-2669 GCA_041737975.1 Geobacterales bacterium
GGGCATTTATTACCTTTTGCAGGTGCGTAAGATCAACGACGTTGACTTCAAATATATTTTCTCCGCGCTTATCAACAGTTGTCTGGATCAAAGCACTGGATATATTGGCTTCACAGTTAGTAATGGCCAGGGTAGTATTCGCAAGAATGCCAGGAACATCATGACAAAGCACACGAATTCTGACCGGAAGAGCAGCTGATTTGGACTTGTTCCAGGCAACATCAATCCTGCGTTCCGGATCACTGTCCAGTGCCAGCTGACAATCAGAAGTATGAATAGTTACCCCTTTGCCCCTGGTGATAAATCCGATAATTTCATCACCCTGGACAGGGTTGCAGCACTTGCCAAAGCGGACTAAAACATTATCCACGCCGCTGATTTCAACCGCACTGGAGGATTTGCCTTTGATTTTGTCCAGTATGGTGGTGAGCCGTGATTCCTTACGCTCTGACCGCTCCTGGATTTTTTCATGTGGCAACAGCTTGCCGATAATCTGGCCGGCTGATATTCTGCCATATCCTACCGCTGCAATCAGGTCATCGTCTCCGGCAAAACCGAACTCTCCCGCAATTTTCTTGAAATCGCCGGCTTTCTGGATTTTCTGTAAATTTACAGAGTATTTGCGGAATTCCTTCTCACAGATATCCCGGCCAAGTACAATACTGCGCTTACGCTCTTCGGTCTTGATCCATGCACGAATCCTGTTACGGGCACGGGAGCTTTTTACTATCTTGAGCCAGTCTTTGCTTGGAGTATGGTGAGGCGATGTTATGACTTCAACGATATCACCGTTTTTAAGTTCATGCTTTAAGGGTACCAACTTGCCGTTGACCTTGGCACCGACACATCGATGACCAACGTCGGAGTGAACCGAGTATGCAAAGTCGATTGGTGTGGAGTGTTTAGGGAAGGACTTCACATCACCTTTGGGTGTAAAGACATAAACCTCTTCCGGGAATAATTCCACTTTGACAGAGTCCATGAACTCCTTGGAATCTTGCAATTCCTGCTGCCATTCAAGCAGTTGTCGCAGCCAGGCAAAACGCTTGACATCCTTTTCGTCGTATCCCTTGCCTTCTTTATATTTCCAGTGTGCAGCAATACCGGCATCGGCAACACTGTGCATCTCATGAGTACGGATCTGTACTTCCATACGGTCACCGTTAGGTCCAATAACAGTTGTATGGAGCGACTGGTACATATTGCCCTTGGGCATGGCAATATAGTCTTTGAAACGACCGGGGATCGGCTTCCAGGCAGAATGAATAACCCCTAGAACCGCATAACATTCCCGTACGGAATCAACAAGAATCCTGAATGCGATCAGGTCATAGATTTCATCAAACTCAACATTCCGTTTTTCCATCTTACGATAAATGGAATACAGATGCTTACTTCGTCCCGAAACTTCCCCATTTATTCCATGTTCAGCCAGGTTATTTAAAATAACTTCTTTGGCATCCAGGACAAAGGCTTCTCGTTCTTGCTTTTTCTGAGAAATATTGCGTGAAAGCTCAAAATAAACATCAGGATCCAGATAGCGAAAGGACAGGTCTTCCAGTTCCACTTTGACCCAGGAAATACCGAGCCTGTTGGCTATTGGTGCATAGATGTCCATTGTTTCACGGGCAATGGCACGTTGTTTGAGTTCCGGTTGAAACTCAAGCGTACGCATGTTATGAAGCCGGTCGGCAAGTTTGACCAGGATGACACGGATATCAATCGCCATGGCCAGAAGCATCTTACGAAAGTTTTCGGCCTGACTTTCCTCTTTGGTTTTAAAGTGGATCTTACTGATTTTAGTGACACCATCAACGAGATTGGCAACCTCTTCACCAAACATTACTGTCAGCTCTTCAGAAGTAGTCAGTGTATCTTCGATAGTGTCGTGTAGAAATCCGGTAATAATACTTGGGACATCCAGACGGAGGTCTGCCAGTAATCCTGCCACTTCCATTGGATGGATGATGTATGGTTCGCCAGAGAGACGAGTCTGCCCCTGATGAACTTTGGCACAATAGACATATGCCTTGCGGATAAGGTTCAGGTCAGCCGTAGGATTGTATGCTGCCACCTTGTCGAGGATGTCATTGAGCCTTATCATTGATCTTTGCGCCTGATTAGATGTGATGTGATGCGATTAGGAAGGACAAAAGAAAGGTGAAACAGTATCACTGTTTCACCTGGTTGAAAAACTATTTATCGCGCTGTTTTTTGCTCAATTCATATGTAACCTTGCCAGCGGCAATTTCGCGCAGCGCACAAACTACCTGTCTGTTATTCCTGGTATCGATGAGCGGTTTGGCACCTTTAAAAAGCTGCTTAACGCGTTTCGATGCAAGCATGACCAGAAGGAAACGATTCTCTACTTTTTCTAGGCAATCTTCAACTGTTACCCTTGCCATACGATTACTCCTTCTTGCTTTTTGCTATTCAATAAATGGAATAGTATTTTTAACCCATTTTAGCTCAAATATCAAACAATTTCGATATATGAGCCATCATCCTGAAGGTTTTACGACTATTTGAAACCACAATTGAGGCCAGTTCCTGTAATGCTTTCTCAAGTGAATCATTTATTATGATGTAGTCATACCAGCGAGCCTCTTTGATTTCCTCGGCGGCTCTGACAATTCTTTTATCAATAACTTCCTGTGAATCTGATGATC
>JBGSQR010000527.1:0-6676 GCA_041737975.1 Geobacterales bacterium
TTAGTGACTTCATGGCCTGTATGTTAGCCAGCATGTTGCGAAAGTCAGTCATGGAGACAGCCTGTTTTTGCAGAGCGCCCTCACCTGTATAACGAAAGTCAACCGGCAGAAAGTAGTATGATCCCTCCTTCTCATCGGTAATGCCGTGACCGGCTACAAACAGGAGGAAGACATCCTCGCGCCGCATATTCTTGCCGATGCGAGCAAATGTGCTGGCCAGTCCGTCTTTGGTAACATCACCGTCCTGCATTTTATTTATATGTACCTTGGCAAACAATCCTTTACCCTTTTTTTGAACCAGTTCTGCCACCGCATTTGCATCAGGCAGGGCATATTTCAACCGCAGATCTCCGTCACGATAAGCATTAACCGCAACTGTCAAAACATGCAGTTCCGGCTGAGTCTCCTTGACCGTATGTTTGATATCAATACTCTCACGCCGTGATTCAATCGTATTCGTCCGATTGTAAGCCATCAACTGAATTTTGTTGTTACCGGAAGTCAGTGTGATCATCCGCTGGAAGGTACGACACTGGTCATCTCGTTTTTTTTCAACTACTTTTACACCCCGGTCAACGGTTTCGATCAACACAGGCATACTGTTCAAAAACAGGGTTATATCACCAACCCCGCCACCGTTATCACACACTTGAGCGACAACTTTAAAATCAGATGAATCAGCCACTCCTGAAGGCGTTACAAAACTTACACGCGGTGGCAGTGTCGCCCGGTTAACGATAGCGTCAAGAGCAGCCTGTTGATGCTTCACCTCTTGTTCTTCAATCTGAGGCGGCATATCGACTATCCTGGAATCGCCAGCCAAGACATCCTTTTCAATCTTTGGAGGTAAAACAGCGACTTTGTCTACTGCTTGCTTCTTTATCAGTTCCGCTTCTGCACGTTCTGCGACAAGCTTTTCATCCGCTATACGCTTAGCCTCTTTCATTTCTTTTGCCAGTCGTTCGGTAGCCTCACGCTCCGACTTCTTAAATTCCGGCTGCTCTCTTTTTACTGTTTCCGGTTTTATTTTCTGCAATTCGTTTTGTTGAAGGTCACCAATGACCTTCAACTGTTTCCTGTGTACGGATATATCCTTTCCGTAAAGCACTTTTTCAATAATATCCGGACGATAAAAAATGTTGTACATCCTGTTGATGCGCACAATTTCTGCAGCCTGGTCCGCCCCCTTGTTAACCACGAATCCAACCAGCCCCTCTGAATCCGGTCCATAGTCGAAATAACCATCCGGAAGCCAGAGCAGCCAGCGCTTTTTATCCGGATGCAGGTAAATGGCGTACAATTCATGACCATCTTTCATATTGAACCACCGGATTGTACCGTCCTCCAGGGCAGCAACTATAGTTTTGCTGTCAGCCGAAATATTTACATCCCAGGCACGTGCAATAGTTCGCCGTTTCCAGATCAAGGTGCCCTTTCTGTCATAGTTCCGTAAAAAATGGCTGGTACCCAGAACAAAACCTGTCTCATCCGGCCTGATTGCTACGCAAGAGCTGATCTCCCAGCCAATGCCGAACCCCTTCAGTTGTCTACGATTAAATTTTGGAGCACTGGTCGAGCCGCTGTCCCAGTTCTTTATATCCATACCGTTTGCGGTCAGAAGTGGTTTGATTAATTCACTTTCCGGTATTTTATCAGTAATCAGACGCCTGTTCTTAAGGTCAAACAGGCTCTTTGCCTGACCATAGCGTTCATAGCTGAACAGGACCGAGCTGGCATCCGGAGAGATCCTGAATACGTCATGGTTTTTCTGGAAATCTGCTACGGCAATTTCATTGAAATATTTAATTCCACCCTTCCCAACAGAATCCTTCGACTCTGTTCCGCTAAAAATCTCTGATAATTTGGAGTTATTTGACCATTTTGGCGAAACAACACCGAATCCGGAAAAAGGACTCAGGAATGCTGTGGATCCATCACCTAAGGTGTGGAGTTGCCTTACAACCGATTTAGTCGGCAGTATGATGGTTTCATCAACTGATCTGGAGTCTAGTGACCATCGGTGAAGAATTTTTTTGCCGGATTTATCGTTCTTCCCACCGGACACCAGAATATACCTGCCGTCTGATGACCATGAAACAGTTTGCACCCCAACCTTTATTCCACTTAATGTATAATCCAGAGACCCATCCGCCACGTTTAGCACATCAACTTCCATGCGAGATTCATGTTCATAACTGACAACCAGCTTCTGACTGTCCGGTGAAAACTTTGCATTCCAGATCATTTCCCCAAGCTTTGATTTCTGCTGATTGATGATTGAGCCATCCGGCCTGTAAATTCTGATTTCTCCCTTATATGAAGCAGCTACCAGATTGCCGTTTTTTGCGAAATCAAGCGCATATACATAGCCATTAAATTTGGTATCAGAAAACAACCTGCTGTTATCTGCTGTATTAAACACATGGATTGCATTACCGACTCCGCCACCTTCGTTAACTGAAATGGCCAGGCGCTGCCCATCACGGGAGTAAGCAAGTCCGACTATCTGCATTGGAAAGCCGGTTATGCGTGACCGGATTTTTCCGCTGTCAGCATCGAAAAGATATACGCAAAAGCTCTTATCCCAGCTGCTCCCTGTGAAACCGGCCGTAGCGACAGTTTTCCTGTCAGGAGAAACAGCTACGGTAACAAGACTACCCTCTGTGCCAGGTCCAATGGGGGGTCGCAGGGTTCGCAACAGCTTCCCTGACCCGGCATCCCAAAGCTTTACTGTCTTATCCAGTGATGCGGTTGCCAGCATTTTGCCATCAGCATCGGAAGCAAAATTACGGATTCTGGCCGAATGCATTTCGCTGGAAATTCTAATAAATGGATGTTGAGGCGGTTTTCCGGCCAGAGCAACTGAGGCCGAGAAAAATATTATCAGAATCAGTGTATATGTAGTTTTCACCATGACGTTTTCCTCTCCTATTAACCTCTGTCCTAACCTGCGCCCAACTACAACTTGGATAGTAAATACAAATCATGCGTAATTTAATTTAATGCACCTTTTGTTGTTATTTGTCAGCAGTATATTTCATTTTTCCCACAAAAAAAGGCGCCCCTTGCGGAGCGCCGATTTGAAACCTTCACCGATTAATAGCCGGATATAAATCAGGAAACAGATAATTGGCCAAATGAGTAGGAAAACTGATTCTAACAGCACCTTTCGGTGTATCCGAAACCAGAATCCCCTCCTCAATCAGCTGTCCCAAAAGCATCCGGCCACTTCTTTCAGCCATGCCTGTTGCACGTATAACCTCACCGCGACCCTGCTGACCACGTAAAAGCACCTCAAGAATCATGTATTCCGCTTCCGGCTTGAGTGTTGGGTGTCCCGGGACTGGGGATTCAAGAAGTTTTGCAGCTCGCATTGCCACATAACCTTTTACGCGGTCTATAAGCGTGTCCAGTCCCAACAGGCTCTCCATAAACGCTATCTGGTCTATACATACCTCAAAGAAAAACTTGCAGAATTTGACCAGACCTTCATTGCTCAAATGCCCTCTTCCATCCAAATCATTGCGCCTTGGAGCATCAGCCCAGCCAAGAGCAGACATATACTCATTGCGCTTTCTTGCCAGTCCTCTGCTTACATTCCAAAGACCGTATCCACGCAGTGGAAATCGATGTAAACATGCATCGGTATACAACCGTGCTACACGCCCGTTCCCATCCAGAAAGGGATGAATCCACATCAGGCGATGATGTGATGCTGCAGTAGCAATTAACTGGACAACACCGTGAAGGCCGGAGAAGGCATATCCCGAAGAAAATCGGGCGAGAAAACTTGTCAATGTTTTGGATGCCGGTCCGACATGACGTCCAACCTCAACCTCATGCTGACGCAACTCTCCCGGCACCACTTCCAGCACCTCACCGCTCTGCTCATTTTTTACCTGCCGATGTTCCACTGCCAGCTGGTCATAAAACAACCTGTGCACCCAGACAATGAAATCCGTTGAGGTGATTTCAACAGACGGATCACCTTGTAATCGGGCCTCAATCTGGCGTTGACAGTTTATATGAGAAAGGCTCTCCATCTGAAGATCACGCTTCGCAGGATCGCTTGAATAATCCTGACGCATGGCTCGTTCAATATCAGCGGGGTGAGTACTATGGCCTTCAATCAGGTTTGAGTAGTAGCTGTTGATAATCCTCAATAATTCTACAACGGCCTGCCTGGAAACAGGATGAAGCTGTCCACCTAAAGCAGCAGATCCGCTTATAATTCTACAGGCCATGTCCTCCAGTTCGTGATTCTGACTGGGAAACAGTGGCTCCATCTGTTGTGGCTTGCTATACATTTGCCGATTCCTTTGCCGATCATTTACAAAGCTAACATTTCAATAAATTGACATAAAAAGACATTAAGTACAATAAAATTTACATATTAATGCCGATCTATATGCCGATTGTTTCCACAAAAAAAGGCGCCCCTTGCGGAGCGCCGATCTGAAACCTTCACCTTATGACAACAATTGTTAACTAACGCATCATTTCAAAGAATCTATCTTCACAGGTTTCATCTTTGATATCGATGAACTTGTTGCAGATGAAAGTCAACATGTTGATGACGCCCTGGTAGCCGATCAGCGGGTAACGGTGCATGTTGACCCGGTCGAAGATCGGAAAGCCGAAGCGGAACAACGGTATATTTGCATCACGGGCAGCAAACTTGCCGTGGGTATCACCGATCATGGCATCGACCGGATCGGTCATAACCAGACTTCGCATATGCCAGAGATCTTTGTTCATGTAGATCTTGCAACCTTTGCCGTACAGAGAGGCATCCAACATGCCCTGAATTTCTTTTTCCAGTTTCTTGCTGCCTTTGCTGCAGAGGATGTGGTAAGGCTTGGCTCCCATTTCCAGCAGGAAAGATACATAACCGACCAGGTAATCCGGATCGCCGTAAACTGCAAACTTCTTGCCGTGCATATACTGATGGGCATCGGTCATGGCATCTACCGCACGACCACGCTCGGCCTTGATGGATTCAGGAATAGGCTTACCGAACAGTTCGGAAATCTTCATCAGGAAATCATCGGTTTTTACGATGCCGAATGGCAACGGCATGGCAGCATGCTTGCCGGAGAAATTATCCTTAACCCATCCGTAAGTTTTAGTTGCGCTATATGGCCCCAGGCTCAGAGTCGCCTTTCCGTTGATGGAATCGGCCGCATCGTCCAGCTTGGTCCCTCCGGCATAGAGGTGATAATTTCCATCACATGGTGAATCAAAAGTTTCAGAAATATCAGCCAGAATGGTAACCGGAATACCGAATTCCTTGAGAATACGTTTGTATTCACGATAGTTACCGGTATTAAAATCGCAGCCAGGGATCAAGTTCAGCTTGCCGGTGCAGCGCCCTTCCATCTTCTTGCCATCGGTCAGGGTCTGCATAATTGACAGCAACATGGCATCATAACCATGAACATGCGAACCATTGAAGCTGGGAGTATTGGCATAAGGTGCCAGATAATCCTGCGGAACAATATTTTTGTTACGGGCGTTCTTGATGAAGGCGGTCAGGTCGTCACCAATAACCTCAGGCATACAGGAGGTAAAGATCGCCATCATCTTAGGCTTGTACATGGCATAGGCATTTTCCATGGCCTCATGCAGGTTGTTCTGCCCGCCGAATACCGCACCGTCCTCTGTCATGGCATCGGAAACAGCCGGAGCAGGTTCACGGAAGTGACGGTTTAGGGTTGAACGGTAGTAGGAAGCGCAGCCCTGTGAACCATGTACAAAAGGCAGTGTACCTTCAAAGCCGTGGGCAACAAGTTCGGCACCAAGCGGCTGGCAGCCATGAGCCGGATTTATTACCAGCGCCTGACGGGCAAAGTTTTTCTCTTTATACTCTTCCGAATTGATCCATTCCTTAACTCGCGCTATCTCTTCAGGTGGGGTTTCAGTTACATATTTAACGCCAGATGGCGATTCAGTTGCACTCATGGTGTATCTCCTTTGGGTGAAAGACCAATCTGTCTATTCACCGGAAATTAATTGTTTTAACCTACCGCTTTGCTTTTCCTACCGACGTTTGATTTTTCGTCAGGTCGGTGGTTGGCTAGCGCTCCCGCGGAGGCGTAACAGAGCTACGCCGCACAAGTGGAGCGTGACGCCAGCCACCGAGATGACGGAAAAGCGGGCGTCGTTATACTTAGAAAGGTGCTTTGACCAGTTTCCAGGTCGGGCTATTTACTGCCATGTCGATGTCTCTGGCAAAAATCTCGAAGCCATTGTAACCGTGATAAGGACCGGAATAATCCCAACTGTGCATCTGACGGAAAGGAATCCCCATCTTCTGGAATACGTATTTTTCCTTGATACCGCTGCCGATCAGGTCAGGCTTGAGGGCATGGGCAAACTGTTCGAACTCGTACTCGGATGGATCATCATAAACTACAGTTGATTCAGGCATTTCCGGCATGGTACGCTCGTAGTCGTCATTATGGGCAAACTCGTAGCCTGAACCGACGCAATCCATTCCCAAATCTTCATAAGCGCCGATGGTGTGGCGAGGGCGGAGACCACCAACCAGCAACATAACCTTTTTACCTTCCAGGCGTGGGCGATACTCATCAAGAATGGCCTGCATGATCGGCTCGTACTTAAGAATTACTTTCTCGACATTTTCTTTGATTGTATCGTCAAAACGCTCAGCGAT